>JAGXIQ010000145.1 GCA_024635625.1 Loktanella sp.
ACTTTGCGATCCGAGCACAGCTTTCCCCGTCGTCGAGCAGTAGGATCGCATTTGCCCGGCGGGCAATACCGTGGTCTTCGCGCTGACGACGCACGCAAGCCTCAAGCTCGAGGCGGTCTGCTGAGGAAAGAAAGCCGGGGCTGATCATAGACATAGCTGAATCGTTTCAAACCCAGCCGTCAAGCCATCAAATTCGGCTCCTGCGGGACTCGGAGGATAACAAAGTTTTCGGCACCAGTGCGCAGTTTGTCGATCCGCCGCACCGGCGGGTTGCTGTCCTTGATGAGGTAATACATCGAGCCAGACAGATCGAGCACCAAAGAAACTTCGACTGCGCCCACACCCGGCATGGCTGTAGACTGAGAATTCGCTGCAAGCTACGTAAAGTCGTCGCTTAGATAACGCATGAAGAAGGTATCAATGTCGTATTTGCCTTCGACTGTTACGTCACGACGCTTGAAACCCTGCTCGACGTCAGTGCTTTTCCATTGATCGGCCATTCCGCTTTGGTGAAGTAGTCGAATACTACTGCCTTTGGATCTAACTTTTGATCAAGGTTCGCGGCGGCCAGAACAGCGCGGTCGGTGACGCCCTGCAATGCAGCGCGGCGGGATTCAAAGCGCATCAGGTCGACAGCAATGCCACCCCATATTGCCATGATGAACAGCAGGGGGACGAAGACGACGAACAAGTTTCCGTCCTCGGATCGCAGGATATGCGTCAGGCGCGCAGTCAGTGCGGCACGAAATTTTGGGGCGGACTTGCTGTTTTTACCTTGCATCTTCTCTTTCCATCGGTTGGACCCCGTGGGGCCGTGTGCTGCAAAGGTATGGGTTCGAAGTGGTCAAAACCCCGAAATTGGGGCGATTGATCCGCATCAAGCGACGATCGTGGCCCGAGGGCCGTGTGCCATTGATCCGGGATTAACTGTTTTTTGTGCTGATACTTGATGTGTTGGGATCAGACTCGAATCGGGTTAGGTCTGCTGTAGACCTGCCGAACGGTGGGTGCCGGACACTGGCAACGGGAAGGACCCAAGATGACCATGCAGGACGCGATACAGGCAGAACCCAGCTTTCGTGAATCAGTCGACATCATGTTCAATCGTGCCGTCAAATTGATGGATCTCAGCCCCGGGCTGGAAGAAAAGATACGGGTCTGCAATGCCACCTATGTTGTCCGGTTCGGTGTACGCCTGCGGGGTGCGATCCATACCTTCACCGGCTACCGCTCAGTGCATTCGGAACATATGGAACCTGTAAAGGGTGGCATCCGCTATGCGTTGTCAGTCCATCAGGACGAGGTGGAGGCGCTAGCCGCCCTGATGACCTATAAATGCGCATTAGTTGACGCCCCCTTCGGTGGTTCCAAGGGCGGTCTTTGCATCAATCCGCGCGATTGGGACGAACATGAGTTGGAACAGATCACCCGTCGTTTCGCTTATGAGCTTATCAAGCGCGATCTGATCAACCCCGCACAAAACGTCCCCGCGCCTGACATGGGCACCGGAGAGCGCGAGATGGCGTGGATCGCTGATCAGTACAAGCGAATGAATACAACCGACATCAACGGTGCGGCATGCGTTACCGGCAAGCCGATCAACGCGGGCGGCATTCAGGGTCGTACAGAGGCGACTGGCCGCGGTGTTCAGTTCGCCTTGCGCGAGTTCTTCCGCCATCCACAAGACGTCGCAAAGGCGAACCTTTCAGGCAAATTGTCGGGCAAACGGGTCATCGTGCAGGGTCTTGGCAACGTCGGCTACCACGCTGCCAAGTTCCTGTCAGAAGAAGACGGCGCGATCATCACCGGTATCATCGAACACGATGGTTCGCTTTACAGCGAGACGGGGCTGGATGTGGAGGACGTGAAAAAATGGATCGCGGGCCATGGCGGCGTTTCGGGTTATCCGACCGCCACGCATGACTCCATTGGGGCGAACCTGCTTGAACACGAATGCGATATTCTCATCCCAGCAGCGCTTGAAGGCGTTATCAACATGGGGAACGCAGACCGTATCAAGGCTCCGCTCATCATCGAGGCCGCCAACGGCCCCACGACGGCTGGCGCAGACGAAGTCTTGCGCAATAAGGGCGTCGTGATCATCCCGGACATGTACGCCAATGCGGGCGGTGTGACAGTGTCCTATTTCGAATGGGTCAAGAACCTGTCGCATATCCGCTTTGGCCGGATGCAACGTCGCGCCGAAGAAGCACGCCACCAGCTTCTGGTGGACGAGTTGGAGCGATTGGACGACATGCTGGAACACCGCTGGTCGATGACGCCCAACTTCAAAGAAAAGTACCTGCGTGGTGCAGATGAATTAGAGCTTGTCCGCTCTGGCCTTGATGACACAATGCGGACGGCCTATCAGGCGATGCGAGACGTCTGGCACAGCCGCGATGACGTGCACGACCTGCGCACTGCCGCTTATCTGGTGTCGATCCGCAAGGTTGCCGACAGCTACAGAGCTAAAGGCCTTTAAGCGAAGAACTTTTGCTGCTTGCACGAAAGTCCTGTGCACGTGGGCCCGTCTGATCGCTTTACTTTGCAACGCGATCGGACGGAGGGTTCAATTCTGAATCCTTATGAATTCGAAAATACGAAGAAAAATGAGCCAAATGATTTCGGTTGAGTGATCAGACCGGAACATGTTTTGTGCAGGATATCCTGCAAAATGGATTGGCTAACGCTACCCTTGTCATCGCCAAGCGATCCCGCAGACGGCGTGTCCCTCTTACATTTAACTGCATCAGGTCCAGTCGGCGCGGCCTTTACCGACGGCTTCTGCCACGGATGAAAAACCGTCGCGCGCTAAAAGCGTGTCGAGGCCTAGCGCGATGTCATTGGCCAAGCGAATTCCGCCGTATACGAGCGCCGTATAAAGCTGGACGGCCGAGGCACCCGCACGGATTTTTTCATAGGCCTGTTCGGCTGATCCGACGCCGCCGACACCGATGATGGGCAGTGTGGTCATCCCGGCGAGTGCTGCCAGCACGCGTGTCGATTTCTCGAACAGGGGTTGGCCTGACAGGCCACCTTTTTCACTGGCGTGGGGGCCATGCAATCCGTTCCTGTCCAGCGTGGTATTGGTAGCGATCAAGCCTGCGATCCCAGACGTGTTGGCGACCTCGGCGACGTCTGCAATTTCGTCAGGTGACAGATCCGGCGCGATTTTTAGAAACACTGGCACAGGATGCGCAAGCGCCGCATTTACGTCGATGACGCCCAACAGCAGGGCCGAAAGCGCTGCCTTTCCTTGCAAATCACGGAGCTTTTCGGTGTTGGGAGAGGAGACGTTGACGGTGGCAAAGTCCACATGAGCGCCGCAGGCGGCCAGCACACGGGCGAAATCTGCAGGGCGATCGTCTGACTCTTTGTTCGCGCCAAGGTTCAGGCCGACGATGCCCTTGTGCCCCTTTAAGCGGTCGGCAATTGTCGCCATTCCGTCGTTATTGAATCCAAAGCGGTTGATCGCAGCCTGATCTTCTTTCAGGCGGAATAGGCGCGGACGCTGGTTGCCCGGTTGCGCAAGAGGAGTGGCGGCACCGACCTCTATAAAACCGAAGCCACAGCGCGACAGCGGGTCAAGTGCGGCGGCGTTCTTGTCGAAGCCCGCAGCCAGACCGACAGGGTTTGGCAGGTCTAGACCAGCCAAATGGGTGCGTAGCCTAGGCGACGTCACAGGCCCGCTACGTGGGCCAAGACCGGCGTTCAGGGCCATCAGCGCCAGACCATGGGCGCGTTCCGGATCGACCTGTTGCAGGATTGCTAGGCCAATGTCTTCTAGGTGGCGGTACATCAGATCATATCCGGAAACTGGTGCACACCGTCAATCAAAGGCAACGGCTTGTGCCAGACGACGTCGTCGTCCCGTAGTGGGCGATAAAGGTGCGGGAACAAGTCGCCGCCGCGCGACGGCTCCCAGTGCAAATCCACTCCCAGCGCATCGGCGTCCACGGCAAGTAGCCACAGACCCTCTACATCGGCAAAGTGCTTCAGCGCCGTTTCTTCGGCCTGCTTGGCAGTAGAGAAATGGATGAAACCATCTGACAGATCGACGGGCGCACCCAGTGTCGAACCATCTACGAGAAGGGCATCCCATTCCGGGCTGCGAAAAATTTTATAGATCAGCATCCAAGATAGATGACGTAGGGGCGAGGGGAAATCAAGTAATCCCGCTGCCTGACATGCGGGCGATACACATACAGATTAGGCATCTGGCAAAGTGACGCTGGATCAACTTGGCACCGCGTTTGACTTAAAGAAATCCCGCGGCCAAGCTGCCGACATCACAACTTGGGGGACATCCACATGATCGCACGTATTCTTGGCACCACCGCTGTACTGGCCCTGACGGCCAGCGCAGCTGCCGCCGAATTCAGCCTGACCATCCTGCACACCAACGATTTCCATGACCGGTTCGAGCCGATCAGCGCCTACGACGGCCCCTGTGCGCCTGAAGACAACACCACTGGCGACTGCTTTGGCGGCACCGCCCGCTTGGTGACAGCACTTGAAGAGGCTCGTACGGCAAACGCGAACACGATCCTTGTGGATGGCGGTGACCAGTTTCAGGGCACCCTGTTCTATACGCAATACAAAGGCACGATGACCGCCGAGTTTATGAATAAACTGGGCTATGACGCGATGACCGTGGGCAACCATGAATTTGACGATGGTCCCGAAGTCCTGTCCGCCTTTGTCGACGCCGTCGACTTCCCGATCCTTATGTCCAACGCCGACCTCAGCGGCGAGGCGATGTTGGCCGACAAGATCGCGAAATCCACGATCATCGAAAAGGGCGGCGAAAAGATTGGCCTGATCGGCCTGACCCCGGTAAATACCCCTGAGTTGGCCAGCCCCGGTCCCAATATCACCTTTACCCAGCCCGCCGATGCAGTGCAGGCCGAGGTGGACAAGCTGACCGCCGAGGGCGTCAATAAGATCATCGTGCTTTCCCACTCTGGATTCGGCGTCGATCAGGACGTGGCCGCCAATACGACTGGCGTCGACGTGATAGTGGGTGGTCACGACAATACGCTGTTGGGCGACATGGAAGGGGCTAAGGGTAAGTATCCGACGATGGTGAACGATACCGCCATCGTGCAGGCCTATGCCTACGGCAAATATCTGGGCGAGTTGAACGTGACCTTTGATGATGACGGCGTCATCACTGAAGCGAGCGGTCAGCCGGTTCTGATGGACGGGCAGGTCGTAGAAGACCAGCCGACGCTGGATCGCATTTCCGAACTTGCCGCGCCGCTAGAAGAAATCCGCAACGAGGTCATCGGTGAGACGGCCGAGGCCATCGAAGGCAATCGCGACGTCTGTCGCGCGATGGAATGCTCTGGCGGTAACCTGATCGCGGACGCCATGCTGGCACGGACGCAAGATCAGGGTATTCAGGTGGCGATTGCGAACTCGGGCGGTATCCGTGCGTCGATTGATGCAGGCGAGGTGACGATGGGCGAGGTGCTGACCGTGCTGCCGTTCCAGAATACCTTGTCTACCTTCGAGGTACCCGGTCAGGTGCTGCTGGACGCGCTTGAAAACGGCGTCAGCGAGATTTCGGAAGGCGGCGGTCGTTTCCCGCAGGTCGCAGGCATCACCTTCGCCGTCGACCAGAACGCCGAAGTTGGAAGCCGTGTGAGTGACGTGATGGTTGGCGACGCGCTGATCGACCCGGCAGCGACCTATGGCGTTGTGTCCAACAACTTTGTTCGCAACGGTGGTGACGGCTACAAGATGTTCACCGACGCAGCTAACGCCTATGACTTCGGCCCCGATCTGGCAGATGTTGTCGCGGAATATATCGCGGCGAATGGCGAAGCTTATGCGCCCTATACCGACGGCCGCATCATGATGAAATAAGCTGGGCCTATTGCTCGCTTTCAAGGGCGTCCCAGTGCAAACCGGGGCGCTTTCTTATTTGGATGAATGTCAAACACCAGCAAAGAAGTTTGCGGAGTCTGTTGCGTCTATCGGTTGAGCCCGCCGCCCATTGCGGAAGAAACCAAAATTTGTTGCGTGGTTTCGAATGACCGCTGTGGCGGAATGCAATTTGAACGTTTCGAATCAAGAGCGCGCGCAAGTTGCCAAAATAGGCTTCAGGCATTTAGGTTCGTGGTGCTCGACTTCCGGCAAATCCAATATGGCTCGGGCTTGGCGCAAATCTGCTACTGGCCGCTCGTGTTTGTTGCATAGGTCAACCACACGGGACACCAATGCTGCATTCGACGGGGCCAAAGTCTGTCGGTCAAGTCGCACGTTGTCTTCAAGTCCCGTTCGGGTGTGACCGCCGCTTGCCACGCACCATTCGTTCATTGTCAATTGGTGCGGCCCGATCCCCGCGCCACACCATTCTGCATCGGGTACAAGGCGCGTCATCGTGCGAATGTAATAGTTGAAAACATCGCGGTCGACGGGCATCACGTTCTTCACACCCATCACGAACTTCACGTAGAGCTTTCCCGGGATCCGTCCGTCTTTGTTCATAGCAACGGCTTGATGGATATGGGACAGATCAAAGGCCTCGATCTCTGGTTTGATGCAATAGCTGCGCATCTCGCCTGCGAGCCACTCAACGAGGTCAGGGGAATTGTCGTAGACCCGGTTTGGAAAGTTGCACGATCCGACTGCCAGCGATGCCATGTCAGGCTTTAGGCGGCAACATCCCACCGCGTTCGCGTTCCGCACCTGATCGACCACCTGTCGATAGTTGGATGATCATACCGGGGCAGTGGTGACGAATGCCTTCCATCAGACGCGCAAACCTTTCCGGATCAGACGTTGGAGCGCCACGGTCGTCGCGGACATGGGCGTGTACGATGCTTGCGCCCGCTTCAAAGGCTTCTTGCGAGCTTTCTACCTGCTCTGCAATCGTGATTGGCACGGCGGAATCGTTCGCCTTGGTAGGCAAGGATCTGGTGATGGCGACGCAAATGATACAAGGTTTGGTCATGGGTTTTCCCAGTTGAAATATGTGTGTTTAGGGTTTTGCGGGGGCGCGCCGCGCGATCGGGAACATCGTGAACCAACGTTTGCGGTTCAGCATTCCCCAAATGCCGCTTGGTTCTAAAAGCATGATCCCGACCGAGATGGTGCCAAGGATGATCATGTACCAGCTGCCCAGATCGGCGAGGAGTTCCCGCAAGACAAAGAACAAGATACATCCAATGATCGGCCCTTCGAGTGACCCGATACCGCCGATGACGACGATTGTCCGTCGTCAGGGTTTTTGGAACCATGAGCGGCCTAAACTAAGAGAGGGTTTGGCTCATCTGGTTGGTTTGATTATGCGGCACGTTGTCTGTGATGCACGCGTCGCGTTTCGAGAGTCTTTCGTTTGATCCTTTCCCTTTGTTCTCGAATGGCTTTGTCGCGCCCGAAGTAGACGTCGGCAGGTGTGACGTTGTTCAGGCTCTCGTGGTAGCGCTGATGGTTGTAGTGATCGACAAAAGCTTCGATCTGGGCTTCAAGATCACCGGGTAAGAAGTAGTTCTCCAGCAAGATGCGGTTCTTCGGGGTTTGATGCCAACGCTCGATCTTGCCTTGGGTTTGCGGGTGATACGGCGCGCCGCGGGAGTGCTTCATGCCTTTGTCCTGCAGCCATTCCGCCAGATCGCTTGAGACGTAGCTGGAGCCGTTGTCGCTAAGTAGTCGCGGCTTGTGAACGACAGGATACCATCTTTGCGGGATCCAAAGAATCTTCAATCAGGCAGGATCGGCGATGATCACCCACATTTCCCGGGGCGACGCGTTTTCACAAAGTCTGCACCGTTTGTTGAACGATTTTCTTAAAGCTGAAATTGGCGCAGTAGCAGCGAACGCTAACTTCGTCCCGCACGCCGGACATTGCTTCTAGATGTAGAAATCTGCCCGGTATGCACGGCCTGCCGCCGGTTCGGGGTCGATCCGAGGTTTTTTGCGGGGCCGCGTAGGCCTTTTTTATTTGTGGCCCGCGAATTGTGTGGGATCACCAATCAACTGTTTCGGTACGCGCCGGCAGATGAGGGTGACGCCCTTTTTTTACTGTCGGTTATTCCGACCAAGCCCTGCGCGTAGTACCAGCCATTGACGCGGACGGCATTTCGACCCCCATGCGCCAAAGCCTAATCGCGAGCTTCCGGGGAACGGCCACAATGGCCTTCTGCCCAATCCCATGCTTCGCAAAATGTCGATTGTAGAGTTCCTTGTCTTTAGGATCACACCACGTCCACGTCCACGTCCACGTCCACTGCAATGCGGCTTCGATGGGATGTCGCGCGGCTATTTCTGTCCCACGCATCTGATTCTGGCGCGGACCTGACTACGGCCGCTTTGGCTGACCACGGGTGCGAGGCCGAGATAGGGGGTCACGTCCTCGGGCCGGTTGAACCGTTCGGGCGAAAACAACTCGGCCAGAAAATTTGACGGGCGGCCTCGCCAACATCTGCGACGGACATCAGATGCTCGAACCGCTTTGCGTGCATCCGTTTTGTTGCGGTCCTGATCTAGATGCGCAGCAGCTCGTCTTCGGAGAGCGGGAACAGACACTCCTTCACAATCAAGGTCAGCGATATGCGATGTTCCGTCGCCATGTCCAACGCCGAAAGGTTTGCCGATGCGGTCGTGGACCAAGCCTTGATGTGTGACTCGCTGATGCTCTACGCGAGCAGGAAGCCTTTGATCTTCTGCTTGATCATGCTTCGGCTCTCTGCGACGCGCTTCCGTCGTCGTAGCGACGCCGGGTAGCCTTCCTGTTCAACAGTCGGAAAGGGGTCAGACCGCAACAAACCTCGCGCAAAAAAAAGTTGCCAGCCATTCTGCATCCAGCCGGTCGGTTTTGTCCGCCGCAGCCTATCCGCGCGGGATGCGTTAGGCCGCGATGACGGACGCCTTAAACCCAACGGCTATCAATGTGCGTCCATGGCGAAGCCGGTTGGCCTGGTTTCATATACGATATGCTCGATGCGGTAGCCCAACCCCAAAAGTCTAGCGGAGATCGCCGTCCATTCGGTCGGACAGGTGTAGCTTGCGACCTGACCACCCTGCGCCGTGAAACGTGCGACAGAATAGGTCTTCTTGTGGAGGTCCAGCCCGACAGTGACAGGTTGATCCTAGACGGCTTCGATCAGGCGGGCGAGGCGGTTTGTTTTCTTCAACATGCTGGAATTTTCTCTGTTTGAAGATCTCCGGCATCGCAGCAGCTATGCGCAACGCCGTCCAGCATGGACATTTTTATGTGGGGCAGGGCGGCGGGCTGGCATTTTCAGGCCCGCCGCCCTAGATAAATTCCATGTGCGGACGCATGGCGATCACCTTACCTCATGATGCGATGGCGCAGGTCGTTGCCGCCACGCCCGATAACGATTTGCCTGACGTGCCGAACTATAACGTTTGCCCGACTGTCGCGGTGCACGTGGTGACAGCGCACGACGATCACCGCAGGCTACGGCCGATGCGTTGGGGCTTCATCCCGCATTGGTACGACGCACCCGGTGACGGCCCGTTGCTGATCAACGCCCGGTCCGAGACGATTGCAGATAAACCTGCTTTTCGTGCTGCCGTGCGGACCCGGCGCTGTCTGATCGTGGCAAGCGGGTTCTACGAATGGAAGAGGGAGAAGGGCGAAACCCCTTTGCCGTGGTACATCACACGGACGGACGGCGCACCGATGGCGATGGCCGGTATCTGGCAGGATTGGGACAAAGGCGATGCGGGCCTGACCACCTGCGCAATCGTGACCTGTGCCGCCAATGCGGCGATGGCGCCAATACACGACAGGCTGCCAGTGATTCTGTCGCCCGCCGACTGGCCCCTGTGGTTAGGCGAGGCAGGACACGGTGCCGCCCCTCTGATGCGTCCAGCCGCAGACGATGTATTGCGGTTTACCCGCGTTGCGACAACAGTGAATTCAAACCGCGCCAGTGGGCCGGACCTGATAGAACCGATTGATTAGTACGAGTACGGTGCATTCCCAGTGGCAAGCGATGCTGCTGCGTCAGCGACATAGGCGCTGGATTCCACTGTGCGCGTTGAATAACTTCTAAAGGAACCGCTGGATCTATAGCTTGAACAATAAGTCTCGGTTGTCTGAATATAGGCGACGATTGGCCCGCTTCCCGGGTTAGACAGAATGACAGGCGTCGCGTTTTGCGACATCCATGCTGTCCACGCATCGGCGCCAGGAGCCAGCTTGTATTTCAGCCGCATGGTGCTGCCGGAATTGTTCTTGATATAAACTTTGTCAGTGTTGCTGGAACTGGATGGGTCTATACAAGAAATACATCTTGTCGGGTAACAACAACTCCAATGTGGCCGGCATAGATGGATTATACCGGCCAACCCTTTTAGTTTAGATGAGCGTCTTCGGCAAATGGCCGGGACGGATCAACAATGAACATGATCAGTTCACGCAGTTCCTCGTCACCTGTGCTGACGACTTCCATGGCTTGGTCTGGCACACCAGGCATCGTTCCGCCCGCGTTCAGAACGTGTTCACCGTAGGGCGTGCGCTGCGTCAGTTGTCCGGACAAGATCAGGAATGCCTCAGGCCCGGGATGGCTATGGATCGAGGTCGTGGCACCAACTGGAGCGGTCGCATTGTTGATGCGCAGAAGGAATTCCGGGGCATCAATCCTTGGCACCGGTCCGATCGATGTCACGGGCGATCCGCCCGAACCACCAGCTTTGCGATCGGCCAGAGTGAACAGCCACGCCTTGCCGTCGAACTCGGCCGCGAGCGAGAAGGCGCCACTTGCCGCCTTGGCCTCGTCCAGGCTCCCGAAGGTCTCGACATGCCAGAAAAGCTCGCCAGCAGGAAGTTCGGCCACCGGCATTTCCGCCATCTTGGTCACGACGAACTTGCCAAGGCTTTGAGCAAGGCCTGGCGTTGCGGACGCAGCAGTCATCGCCGCAACGAGAAGTGCAGTTTTTGCGAATGTCATTTTCTTTCTCCTGATGGTTCCAAGGGTCTTGGTCATCGGCGCATGTCAGATGGAAAACCGTCCAAAAATAGGCAATACTGGGAGAAGCCCGTTTGACTTTGCGGGCTACACCGACCCAGAGACCCGGTCGACCGATGTCCGTGGCGCGTCCGGAATGGACGGGCCTCGCCAGAATTTCAGGATCCGCATGCCATTGTCCCGAAACAGTCCCGAAATTTCCACGAAACCGGGCGAACCGCTGCGTCTGGGGGCATTCAGTTTCGATCCATCCACACGCGAATTGCGCGATTCCGGGGGGAAGGTTCAGGATTTACGGCGGCAGTCCAGCGACGTGCTGGCGGTGCTCGCGCGCAGCCCCGGCGGGGTTGTCTCGAAAGAAGATTTGATCGCTGAAGTCTGGCGCGATATTGCGGTCACTGACGACAGTCTGGTGCAGTGTATCGGGGATATCCGCCGCGCACTCGGATCGGGCGCCCGTGACTGCATTCAGACGGTTGCCCGGCGCGGATACCGTCTTGTGCCGACCTCGGCCGCTGCCAGACCGGTTGGGAGGGCGCGGTCTGGAGCCAAGGCACTGATTGCATGCTTGGCTGCAGTGATTTTCATTGCGAGTCTGGTGACACTTCTGCTTCAAAACCGGGATCAGCCGGTCCCGATTGCTGCCCTTGGCGACCCGCCCGTGATCGCCGTCTTGCCCTTTGCCAACATGAGCGGCGACCCGGATCAGCTCTATTTCAGCGATGGGCTGACAGAGGATCTGACCACAGACCTGTCGCAGGTCTCGGGCCTGCGCATGATTTCGAGTGCGTCGAGTTTCACCTATCGCGACTCCAAGCTGACACCCGAGGCGATCGCGCGCGATCTTGGCGCGTCGCATCTGGTGACGGGGAGCGTGCGCCGGGACGGGCGCA
>JAGXIQ010000018.1 GCA_024635625.1 Loktanella sp.
GATGGGCAGGTCTACGGCTTTAAATACGTCAACGGTCATCCCAAGAATACGGCCGAGGGATTGCAGACCGTCACGGCCTTTGGCCTGCTGGCCAACGTTCAGACCGGGTATCCGGTTTTGCTATCTGAAATGACCTTGCTGACGGCGCTGCGCACGGCGGCGACCTCGGCGCTTGTCGCGAAATATCTGGCTCCGGAAGGGGCTGACACGATGGCGCTGATTGGCAATGGCGCGCAGTCTGAATTTCAGGCGACGGCTTTTCGGGCGATCTGCGGCATCACCAAGCTGCGGCTGTATGATATCGACCCGGCGGCCACGCAAAAGGTACTGCGCAACCTGTCGGATCAGGGGTTCGAGCTGACGGCGTGCTCATCCGCCCAAGAGGCAATCGAGGGCGCGCAGATCATCACGACCTGCACGGCGGACAAGCAATATGCTACAATCCTGACCGACAACATGGTCGGTGCCGGTGTGCACATCAACGCCATCGGTGGCGACTGCCCCGGCAAAACCGAATTGCACAAAGACATCCTGAGCCGCGCGGACGTCTTCGTCGAATACCCGCCGCAAACGCGGATCGAAGGCGAAATCCAGCAGATGCCAGCCGATTTCCCCGTGACCGAGATGTGGGAAGTCATAACTAGCAAAGCCAAGGGCCGCCGCGATGCTCGCCAGATCACCCTGTTCGACGGCGTCGGCTTCGCGACAGAGGACTTTTCGGCGCTGCGGTATCTGCGCGATCAGCTGGAAACCACAGGGCTGTATGATGCGCTCGACATGATTGCCGACCCTGACGATCCCCGTGATCTGTTCGGCATGGTGCGCCGCGCGGGCATGGAAGGCGCGTAATGCGTCCCTCTGTTCAGGCCCCGGCCGCCGTTGTGATGTTGCGCCCGCACCATTTCACGGTGAATACGCAAACGGCGCACGACAATGCCTTTCAGGCGCAGATGAATGTGCAGGGCAGTGACCTGTCGCGCCGTGCTTATGACGAACATACGGTTGCGATGGCAGAACTGGAACGCCACGGCGTGTGCGTCCATGTATTCGAAGGCACGGATACGGCCACGCCGGATTGTGTCTTTCCCAACAACTGGTTTTCGACCCACGCGGGCGGCCATGTGGCCATCTATCCGATGAAGGCCGCGAACCGCCGGCTGGAACGGCGCGCCGATGTGATCGAATCGCTGAAATCGAAATATCGCGTTCAGAATGTGATTGATTATTCGGTGCTAGAGCCCGACCGCCTGTACCTTGAGGGGACTGGGGCGATGGTCCTCGATCATGTCGACCGGGTTGCTTATGCGGTGGAATCTGATGGCACGAACCCCATCGCGCTAGAGCGGTTCTGCACGCATCTCAACCTTGAACCCATGGTGTTCCCGGCCGCGGATTCACGCGGCGTTAGCATCTACCATACCAATGTGCTGATGTGCATCGGAACGGATTATACCTTGCTGGGGGCCGATATGATCACTGACGACGCCCGCCGCGACGAGGTGATCACCCGCCTGCGAGACGCTGGCCGCGACGTCATCGCCCTGAGCGAGGCGCAGATTGCCCAATTCGCCCGAAATGCGATCGAGCTTCAGGGCCGCGATGGTCGCCTGCTGGCGCTGTCGCAGACCGCCTATGATGCGCTGGACCCGTCCCAAATTGCATTGATCGCCCAAAGCGCCACGCTTATCCCGCTGTCCATCCCGACAATCGAGATGGCAGGCGGTTCGGTCCGGTGCACCATCGCGGGCATCCACCTTGCGCCCCGGCGATGATTGACTGGGCCAGGGTTGCCGGGCTTGGCCGTGGCACTACTGGGGAATAGGGTTGATCCAAACCGGATCGGCCGGGCCAAACGTTGACAGCCCCTTGGGCGTCGCAAAGGGCAGCGGTGCGGGAAGGATGGCGATGGCGACATTCGGGCCTTGGTAATCATTCGGATTTGTCTTCGGGTCGCCGCTATCGGTGTCGATGATGCAGACTCTGCTGGGGGTCGTGGCGTAGACGGTCCCGACCAGCCAAAACCGACTAAAAAGGCGTCATATGGCACCACAAGCAGACTGCGCCTTGCCATGATTTTTGCGCATGAACCGCGCCAACTTGTTTGGCGATCCCGCCGTGCCTTTTATTTGCCATAGTGTTTAATTAACCGTCTTTCAGGCGCTATGACCTATCCCAATTCGCCTTTGGTTTAGGTATCGAACCGCCCATTCAGTGACACGCATATGAAGGCGATTTCCATCATGACGGCTAGTCTAAACAGGCTTTCGTTCCAGATTGTCAGATCGCTGTTTATCGTCGTTTGCGTTGGCCTTTTAAGCCTTGTTTTTGTTGGACATAACGCGATCAATATCGCGGATCAGAACGCGCGCGCGCAGCAGGAACGTTTTGCCGCGAAACGCCTTACCGCCGCGATTGAGGTCCTTCCAGAACAACAGCGCAGCGCCACCGTTTGGGATGACGCGGTTGAGCAAACAGCTGCCCGCGATACGAAGTGGATGGACGATAACCTTGGGTCCTGGATGCAAAGCTATTTTGGGCATGATGAAAATTATGTCCTAGACCAAGCGAATGTGGCCTTCTTCGCTGCGGTCTTAGGTGAAATCGTGCCCCCGGAACGCTATGAGGCCCGCGCTGAATTCATCGGACCGCTTGTCGCGCAGCTGCGCGAAAATATGGCAGAAGTCAGCCAAGGCGAGGACGATCCATACGAGGCGCTGGCCGAAGTTGCGGTCGTGGCATCTGTTCTGATTGGCGACAGGACGGCTATCGTCAGTGTCATCCCCATTATTTCTGACTCTGGCGACATCGCGCAAAAGCCGGGAACCGAAGCGTTGCATGTCGCTTTGCGGTACTTCGACGCAGAGCTCGCCACACAAATCGGTTCCCCGATCGAGCTAGACAGCGCGGAATTCAATACGGATCCGCCTGCTGGACATCAGGCGGGTATCCCTGTGACCGGTCCGTCGGGTGACGTGCTTTGTTGGCTCAGATGGAAGGCCGCTCATCCGGGCACTGACCTTTTGGCGAAAATGCTGCCGGTTTTAATCGCCGTGGGTTTAGCAAGCGGCGGCGTGCTTTTGTGGATTGTCCGGCATTTGCTGCGCGTGTCGGGCCAATTGCAGGCCAGTGAAGCGCAGGCGCGCCGGGATATCGTCGCCCTACAGCAGGCAAGAGAGGCAGCCGAAGTCGCCGACCGGGCAAAGATGAACTTCATGAGCGTCGTGAGCCACGAGCTTCGGACGCCATTGACGGTCATTCTGGGCTACGCACGGCTTGGAAAAAACCTGCGCAAGATGCCTCCTGCGCAGCGGTTGGAGGAGGTCAGTCACCTTGGCCAAGTTGATCCGGCGCTGCTGCAAAGCAGCGTAGAGGATGTGCTGCGGACCGCGACCACAGGTATGGAAAAAATCGAACGATCCGGCGAGCATTTGCTGTTTCTTGTTAACGAACTGCTGGATTACGCAAAGATGGAAACAGGCCGCCTAGAGGTCGATCCAGAGATTTGTGACGTGCTAGAGGTCCTTAACCCCGTGGTGGACCAGATGAGGACCCTCACGGACGAAAAGGGACTAAATCTTGAGGCCACAATGGCCCCCTGTCTGATGTTGGCAGACGTGACGCGAACGCGGCAAATTGTCATCAACCTGATCGGAAATGCCATCAAGTTCACCGATGCGGGCAAGGTGTCTGTCGTCGTCAACGAGTCTGAGGACAAGGTTCATATCGAGGTTTCTGACACAGGGACGGGGATCGCACCCCACGAGCTTGAGAAGATATTCGATGCGTTCCATCAGGCCGATGGCTCATTTTCCCGCAGCGCTGCCGGGACCGGATTGGGGCTATCCGTTGCAAGAGAGCTCGCTCACCTTGAAGGTGGAACCATCAGTGTTCGCAGTGAAGTCGGCGTCGGTAGCACATTCACCTTATCGCTTCCAAAAAGTAAGTTACCCGATCCCAGCTAAGCGTATGAATAACCAGTATCGCTAGGGATTTGGTGCTTGGCCTGTCCGGGTCCGGTCGTGTCCCCGCAATGTGGTCGTCACGCGCAGGGAAGGAAGTCAGCCCCGTCTAGGCTGACTTCCGTATGTGTTTAGAATGGGCTGTCGGGATAGTAGAACTGTGCGGCATTGTCCGGGGTGACAAGCACGGACCCGATGGTAAAGGTGCCGGACACAGGCGCGGTAGAGGTCATACCAACGGCCGTGAGTTCGATCGCCGTCGCGATCATTGAGGGTGGGTAGGTGACGTCCGCGGGGATCATCGCATCGCCGTCCATCACGCGTTTGACCATTTCCTTCATGCCCGCGCCGCCCAGCACGAATTTGACGTCCTGCCGGTCCGCCGCCTCGATTGCGGCAAGCACGCCGACCGCCATGTCATCGTCAGAGGCCCAGACCGCGTCGATCTGGTCATACTTTGACAGGAAATCCTGCATGACGTTGAAGCTGTCGTCGCGGTTCCAGTTGCCGTGCTCCATGCCGACAATCTCGATCCCTGATCCTTCAATGGCCGCCTCGAACCCTGCAACGCGTTCGTTGTCGATGGTCGTCGGGATGCCGCGCAGCACGACGATCTTGCCACCATCGGGCATTTGGGACCGCATGAATTCGCCCGATACCGTGCCAAAGCCCGGGTTGTCACCGGCAACGTACAGATCTTCGATCCCCGGGATCGACAGTCCGCGATCGACGACCGTGACCCAGACGCCGCTGTTGGCAACGGATTGGACGGGCGGGGTGATCGGATCAGATTCAAAGGGCAGCACCACCAGCGCACTGATGTTGCGGGTTGCGACCATGTCCTCGATGTCGTTGACCTGCTTGCCCGCGTCGGACGCCGTGGCCAGCACGAAATCAAGGTCGGGATAAACCTCTTCCAAACGCTCAATGGCCTCTTGCGCGTGAAAGTTCATGCCGCCCGCCCAGCCGTGGGTCGCCGCCGGGATCGACACGCCGATCACTTTGGTATCCTGCGCCATGGCCACGGTGCCGATGGCAATTGCGGCGGTCCCGGCAAGTATCGTTTTCAAATAAGACATTGTATCTCCTCCCAGAGCAGCGAAGTTGTCAGCCCTTCGCCTTGGCTTCTCGCTGTAAAATGACAGCCAGTACGATGATGACGCCTTGGATCGCACC
Source organism: Loktanella sp. (assembly GCA_024635625.1). Lineage (GTDB taxonomy): Bacteria > Pseudomonadota > Alphaproteobacteria > Rhodobacterales > Rhodobacteraceae > Loktanella. The sequence goes on from JAGXIQ010000018.1 coordinate 5,136, forward strand.
ATTCAGGTAGGGCGAGACGAGGTCGGTCAGATTCAAAATGTTGTCGATTAAACTTAAGATCAGCACACCAATCACGGTGCCCCAGACCCGGCCAAAGCCGCCCTTTAGGACCGTGCCGCCGATGATCACGGCGGCGATGGCTTCAAGTTCCCACAGAACGCCAGTGGATGCAGAGGCAGAGCCAAGGCGCGGGACATACATGATTGTGGCGACGCCCACGAGCAGGCCGAGCATGATATAGGTCAGCATCCGCGTGCGACCCACGTTAACGGATGAATAATGGGCGACGTGCTCGTTCGATCCGGTCGCCGCGCAGTGACGGCCAAAGCGGGCGCGGCTCATCAGGATTTCGCCCAAGATAACGACGATTGCAAAGACGATGATGGGCCAAGACACGCCAAGGATGCCGTCAAAATAGACCGGGCGGTAGAAGGTGCGCAGATCGAAATCGAGCGACAGGGTGCCGCCATTGGCGAGCCATGTCACAAGGCTGCGGTAGATGCCCATCGTGCCCAGCGTCACGATAAAGGCCTCGATCCCCAAGGTGGTGATCAGAAAACCGTTCAACATGCCCGCTGCGATCCCGGCGATCAGGGCCACCAGCATCCCCAGTAGAATGATCGGGATGCCGACGCCCAATGTGGGCAGGGCGGCGTTCATCACAAGGATCATCATGCCCGCGATAAAAGCCGCCATAGAGCCCACCGACAGGTCCAGCCCGCCCGCCGTGATGACAAAGGTCATGCCGACCGCGATGATCCCGATAAAGGCAGAGCGTGACAGCACGTTGTTGATATTGCCCGCACTTAGGAAATTGCCGTTCAACGCAGCGCCAATGACGATCAAGATCACCAGCGCCAAGATCGGACCAAGCAAGCTCATCGACGGTATCCGGCTGCGTTTGCGCGGGGGATTTACTGTTTCGGTTGCCATCAGGCGGCCCTTTCGTCTGGGTCAGCACCCACGCC
>JAGXIQ010000146.1 GCA_024635625.1 Loktanella sp.
ACGGGTCTTTGCGCTGACCTCTGCACTGCCGCTAGCAAACAGCGACCGTTCGTCCTGATCCAGAACCTGTACAGTCAGCGCGCCGTTCGATTTTTCAAGGCGCACATTGCGCGCAAGATCACTCAGCGCTGCGTCAGAATTGATCCGCTCTGCGATTTCGTCGGCCATCTGGTCGATTTCAAGGCGGCGCAGGTCTGCTGCCTTCTCGGCGGCAGCGTCTTCGGGATTAGAAGGCTCTTCACTGTCCAGGTATTCGACCACAACCTCTGGTGGGTTGTCGCGCAGACGGCTGTCAAACACCATCATGGGGTTATCGCGCCCAAAGCTAGGCACCTTTACCGATCCAGTCACGTCTTGCGCCCCGGTCAGGATGCCTGGCGCCGCAAGCGGGCGCAAATCAGACGCCGCATCCGAAGACGTCCCATTGTCAGACAGGGTTGGCGTGAAATAATTTGCCAGCCCGCGCAGCTTTTCCTCGTCCGAGGCAGCAAGGATCCAAAGCAACAAGAAGAACGCCATCATGGCAGTCATGAAGTCGGCATAGGCGACCTTCCAGCCGCCGCCGTGATGCGCATGACCACCTTCTTCGTCATAGCGCTTAATGACGATTATCGCGTTCTTCTTGTTGGTCAAAACCGTGTCCTCACATGCGCTTTAGTCAGACTGATCAGTTGATCTCAGCGTTTTTGTCAGACGTTTCGCGGCTGTACGTGCCAAGACCAGACTGCTTGGCGTAATCGGCTTTGCGCTTGCTATAGCTTGGCGCGACCAGCGGCACGTCAGCGTTCAGGTTGAACATGACGCGGTACTCTTCTTCGCTTAGGCCATGTTCAGCACCGATATGGCGCTTCAACATCTTAAAGCCCTTGCCGCAGCACAAACAGTAGATGGTGTCTTGCGTCATGGCCTGCTCTGCCGGGACGGCAGGAATGGCCAGCATTTTGCTTGGTAGCGATTTAGCCCCTTCTGCAGGACCAGCCTGAAGCCGCGCGACCAGTGTGATAATATCGTCAATCGAAACATCAGTCCGGCTTGCAAAGCCGGCGACGATTGTTGCGATCGCGTCTTCGTTCAAAACGTTTTTCATAGAATAATTTGACATAAAGGCGACGTCCTCGAAAAATTAATCTTGCCTTCTGCAAGTGCCATATAGACCGGAAGCGGATGCTCCGCCGAATAAAGCGCAAAGATAGATCTATCTCCGCTTGGTTTCAGTAGCACGATTCGGGTTATCTTTGAAACACAACAAGCATTGCCAAGCATCTTTTCGCCTAACCTGTGTTCATTTCCGCCGCTAGATCGTCATGGCCGTGCATGTGCGACAACCCCTTGATCCAAGGGCCGCGCAGCATCCCGGGCGGCGGTTTCGGACGCGACGGCCTGCGTGAAAACCATGCTAAAGAAGCTGGTAATGACCATCCCGGCGACCGCGATCAGCGGGATGTGGAAGTTTTTCTTTAGCTTTGCGCGAAAACCTGTCTGGCGCGGCAAGATCGCAAAATCATCTTCGGGCTCGTCCGACTTGGCGTCAGGCTCTACCGGCACCAGCGCGCCGAACTCAACGAACACGCCGCGCGGCATGACGGCGACCTGCACCTTGCGGCGGCCGCAGTTGTCCGAAAATCCAGCTGGGAACAGCTCTATCGGGATATCGATGACCATCTTATCCTTCGGATGCCACCGCGCTGGCAGGATGCTGCGTGGAATGTAGATCGATGAAAAATCATCCCGCAGTGCAATTTCGCGCACCAAAGTTGGCACGGTAGGCACGGGAAAGTCAGGCTTGTCCGCAATCCGGATACGCCCGCCGACCAGCCACATCTCTAGGCTGACATAAAAGCTTTCTTCGACAGCAACCTCTTCGCTGGACACATATCCAACCGGCGGACCCGCCTGCGGCGCGCGCTTCTTTGGCGTATTTTTAAAGCCAAAAGCAAAGATCTTGTCCGTACGAACCCGCATCGACAGGCTACCGTCGTCAACGCGCTTGGCGCGCATCAGCTTGTCAAAGTCCAGATTTTCTTCGCGGGCGAAGTTGTAATTGATCAGATAGTCGTCTGCCGTCTCGCGCAGGCTGCCGCTGTCCTGAATCGACTTCAGCAGGGCGTTCTCTTCTGAAAACAGCAAGCGGCGCGCGGGATGACCTTCGACCTGCGGGCTGACGGCAAAGGCACCAACGGGGCGATCCAGAATCTCGGAAACCCGCGCAAAAATTGCTGACTCTTCATCATCATGGAACACGACAAACTCGCAAAGGCCCGCCGCATCCATGCAAAGCAGCAAACGCACCTCAACAGGCCAGCCCGGCGACAAAAGCGCCAGCTCCTCTGGGTCGACGAAATAGACGAAGGCGTCCGGCTCTGGCAGCAGCTCTTGTGCGTCCCGGTCCAGACCGTCAACTGATAAGTCACTATGCATTAGAGAAATCCATGCCTTTTTCTATTTAATACTTGTTTACGCTCCATCACTCAAGGATAAAGTAAGAATAGTTTGAACGAAAGGTGGATGGATCAATGACACTCTTAATCGGTCTTGTCATGGTCTTCGGGTTGGTTTTTGGCGGCTTTATGCTGTCGGGCGGCAACATGGATATCGTACTTCACGCCCTCCCCTACGAGGGCATGATGATCGGCGGCGCGTCCCTCGGGGCTTTCGTGATCGCCAACTCTTTCTCCGTCGTAAAGTCATCGGCTGGCGGTGTCGTCCGTGTCATGAAGGGCCCGCGCTGGAAGGCTGGCGACTACAACGACCTGCTGAACCTGATGTACGAACTGGCCCGCTTGTATAAAAGCAAGGGTATCGTTGCGATGGACGAACACATTGAAAATCCAGAAGATAGTGCGATCTTTCAACGGTATCCAAAGCTGATGAAGGACCACTTTATCACCGACCTGATCAGCGACAGCTTTCGGATTATGTCGATGCAATTCGATGACCGCTACCAAATGGAAGACGTCATCAACCGCAAGATCAAACGCCACCACCACGAAAAACTAGTGTCGGCTCGCGCCATCCAAAGCATGGCTGACGGCCTGCCCGCCATTGGCATCGTTGCTGCCGTTTTGGGTGTGATCAAGACGATGTCCTCTATCGACAAACCACCAGAGATTTTGGGTGCCATGATCGGCGGCGCACTTGTCGGAACATTCCTTGGTGTATTCTTGGCCTACTGCATGGTGCAGCCGATTGCAGGCCGGTTAGAGCAGATCGAAGAAGAGGACGGCGCGATCTATACCGTCATTCGTGACATCATTGTCGCAATCGTCTCTGGCCACCCCCCCGGCGTCTGCATTGAACTGGGCCGCGGCAATATCCCGACGACTAAACAGCCCAACTTCTCAAGCGTCGAGGCATCGCAGCGCGAGCTACCTGCGGCATGATCCGAACCGCCCTAGCCGCGCTATTTGGTCTGTGGGCTTTCGTTGGTCCGGTCTATGCGGCCGAACCCGCTCCTGCCGATGATCACGGCACTGCTGATGAAGCAGCGGCAACGGAACCGACTGGCCCCACCCTGCCCACATCGATGCTCCGCCACGGCGTCGCCGGATATGTGCCCCCGCCAGAGGGGATCGCAATCCTTGACCCCGCAATTCTAGCCGCCATGCGCGAGCGTCTGATCATGTACGTCCCGGAAAAGTCGCAATGACGAAACGCCGGACCGATGGCTTGGCTGTCCTGTCTCGGCTCAAGCGTCACGAGATCGAGGCCGTCGCCCAACAGATGGCAGAGGTGAACCGTGCACTTGGCGTGATCGAGGCAGAGCGGCAGGACCTTCTGAACCACATCAATGAACGCGGCGACCCTGATGCGATTGAAAGCGCCCGCGTGCATTCAGCCTTTATTCGCAACGTGTCTGAAACCATCCACCGCAAAGAGGCTGAAGCTGCGCGCCTACGCGAAAGCAGCGCCGGGGTGCATCAACAGCTGAACGGTCTGTTTGCCGACGCGAAACGACTTAAAATGATTAGCACCAGCCGCGCTGAGCAACGAAAGCAGCGGCGCAATCAGTTAGAAACAGCCGCCCAGAACGAGGCGTTCTTGGCAATCTGGCTGCAGGACCGCGCCGCCGACTAGCCGCCGGACAACTTAGCTTATGTCATCACACATGTGCCGCCGGAAACAGGAACGGCGCGGTCTTGCTCGTGCTTGATTGCGCCACCTGCGCGGGCGGACCTTCGGCCACGACCTTGCCACCCTCGCCCCCTGCACCGGGGCCGATATCAACGATCCAATCGCTCTGCCGCGCGACCAGCATGTTGTGTTCGACCATGATGACGGAATTTCCTGCCGCGACCAGACGGTCCAGCTGCGCCAGCAACAAGGTCACGTCCGCCGGATGCAGCCCCGTCGTGGGTTCGTCCAGAACATATAGCGTATCGCTGCGCTGCGCGCGCTGCAGTTCTGTTGCCAGTTTGATCCGCTGCGCCTCGCCGCCGGACAGTTCTGTCGCAGGCTGGCCAAGCCGCAGATAGCCAAGACCGACTTCACGCAGGGCCGAAATTGCGCGCGCGATCGCTAGCGCGTCGGCAAAGAAGTCGTGCGCCCCCTCGACCGTCAGATCAAGAACCTCTGCGATCGTCTTATCGCGATAACGAATTTCAAGGGTTTCATCGTTGTAGCGCTGCCCACGGCACACCGGGCAAGGCGCGTAAACGCTAGGCAGGAAAAGCAGTTCAACACTGACGAAACCAGCACCTTCGCAGTTCGGGCAACGGCCCTTGGCCACGTTAAAGGAAAATCGCCCGGCATCATAACGCCGCGCCCGTGCCTTATCTGTTGCCGCGAACAGCTTGCGCACATGATCAAACAGCCCGGTATAGGTCGCCAGGTTAGACCGCGGCGTGCGGCCGATGGGTTTTTGGTCCACGACAACCAGTCGCTGGATATGCTGCATACCATCGACGATATGCCCGCCCGTTGGGGTGTCCATTTCCTGCTCCAGCAGTTCCGGCTCATTCTCTGACGCCTCGACTGCGGGCTTTTGACCCAAAGCGTCACCGACAAATTCGACCAGCGCCTGACTGACTAGGCTGGATTTCCCGGACCCCGAAACGCCCGTCACCGTGGTCAGCACGCCCAATGGCAGGTCGATATCAAGGTCATTCAGGTTATTGCGTGTCACACCTGCCAGCCGCAGCCAGCTTTGCGGCTCTCTAGGTGTGCGGCCCTCTGCACGCGCATCCGCGAACAGATGCCGCGCGGTCGCAGACGCATCAATCGCGCGCAATCCATCCACCGGGCCAGTATAGACAACGCTGCCGCCGTGGGTGCCTGCGCCGGGCCCAATGTCCACGATCCAATCCGCGTGCTTTATGACACTGACGTCATGCTCGACCACGAACAGGGAATTCCCTGCACCTTTCAGTTCGTCCAAAGCACCCAGAAGCGCCTGCGTATCAGCGGGGTGCAGCCCCGCTGACGGCTCGTCGAGCACATAGACCACGCCGAACAGCTGCGACCGGATCTGGGTGGCCAGCCGCAACCGCTGCAATTCCCCCGGCGACAGGCTAACGGTATTGCGTTCAAGCGACAGATAGCCAAGGCCAAGGCGCGTCAGCGCGGCCACGCGGGCCATGATGTCACGGGTAATGCGCTGCGCCACGATGCCCTTTTCGGGATTCATGTCGTTGGCCACCGGCTCCCGGTCCGCAGCATTTTGCAGCAACGTCGCCAGATCGTTCAGCGTCAGCCGCGAAATCTGACCAATATCAAGCCCCTCAAAGGTGACCGAAAGCGACTCGCGCTTTAACTTCTTGCCGTCGCATTCCGGACAGACGGAAATGTCCATGAACTGGGAAACGCGTTTTTTCGTCCGGGCGCTTTGCGTTGTCGTGAAGGATTGCAGCACATAATTGCGGGCGCTGGTGAATGTCCCCATATAGGTCGGCGACCGGTTTTCTGCGCGCGCGCGGCGCGTCTCCTGCGGGGTCATCCGCGCATAAACGGGGACTTCGGGCGCGTCATCCGTGAACAAAATCCAATCGCGCGTCGCCTGCGGCAGGTCCTGCCACGGCGTATCAATGTCGTACCCCATCGAAATCAGGATATCACGCAGGTTCTGCCCGCCCCACGCGGGCGGCCACCCGGCAATAGCGCCATCACGGATCGTCTTGGCCTTGTCCGGGACCAGCAAATCCTCGGTCACGTCAAACACGCGCCCGATGCCGTGACAACGCGGGCAGGCCCCGTCGGGCGTGTTGGGCGAAAACGCATCCGCGTATAGGATCCCCTGTCCCTTGGGGTATTC
>JAGXIQ010000019.1 GCA_024635625.1 Loktanella sp.
CGGCGGATAGACTGGCAAACTGCATTGCTCTGTGCTGCGTCGTGGCCTGGCGCGTGTCCTGGATGACGACGCTCAGCCGCGAGGCAATCAAAGCATCGCCCGGCACTGTCTTCACTGAAGCCGAGCAATACCTGCTCGATCGCGCGACGTCGGAACGAATACAAAAGGTTCCGCGCGATTTGAACTTCTATGTCAGGGCCGTCGCGCGGCTCGGGGGCTATCTTGATCGCGCCTCTGATGCGCCACCAGGGACGACAGTTCGATGGCGCGGCCTCTCCCGCCTCGCTGATCTTGTCGAAGGCGCTCGTATCGCTGAAACACCAACACCGCAGAATTATGGGTAACTGCAAGAGCAATCGAACGGTTACCGTTGTCACCGCCCACAACATAATTAGGTTGGCTTTTTCTGCGAAAATGACTGGTGGTGCGGGGGCAATGACATCATTGGGTTGATGCTGGACGAAACTCAGAGCGACTGTATCGCCTTCATCAGCCCGTCAGCCCCCCTGCCAAGCCCCAGTCCGGAAATTTTTGTGACGCTCCAGTCCCGCCGATGGGTCATCGAGTGGGTATACGTCTCTGGGGCACTGCAATCGGATCACAGATAGAATGCGGAACAAACTTGTTTTTCTGCCCGAAACCATTGCGACCGATGTCATTTTGCACAATCTATTGTAGCGGTTACAATATTCCCGGTGCCAAACGTGGCAACAGCGATTACGACCGCATCATGGACCTCATCACACTCTATCTTCTGATCCAGTTCGCCTTCGCCAGCTCGATCACGCCCGGCCCCAATAACCTGATGCTGATGGCGTCGGGTGCGAACTATGGATTGCGTCGCACCGTGCCGCACATGCTGGGTGTCAGCCTCGGCCACAGCTTTATGGTCACTATGGTTGGCCTAGCACTTCTGCGGCTGTTCGAGGCTTATCCGATTCTTAACACCGCCTTAACCATCGGCGCAGTCCTCTACATGACATGGCTCGCTTGGAAAATCGCGAATGCACTCCCTCCAGAAGCCCAGAAGGTGACTGGAAAACCTTTCACCTTCCTGCAAGCAGCGGCGTTTCAATGGGTCAATCCCAAGGCATGGGTCATGGCCATTACCGCCATCACCGCCTACGCGCCGCAAAATTGGCCCGTATTGTCCGGATCGGTACTCGTCGCCGCAGTTTTCCTGATGACTAACCTGCCATCCATCGCCCTTTGGGCCGTGCTCGGTGTGCAAGTCCGCCGTTTTCTTGGCACAGCAAGGCGGCTGCGCATATTCAACGTAACAATGGCGGTCCTATTGCTGGCCTCACTCTACCCCATGCTCATGCATTAAGGGACGGTGGGCGGGGCGCCTTCGGGCGGCCGCCCTAACAGCGTCGTCCCACTGTCAGAACGGTACTTCGCTTGCCGCATCGGCGCCGACCACAAATTTTGCCACGACCTTCTTCGACCCGGCTTTGTCGAAGGCGATATCCAACTTGTCGCCCTCAATCCCCATAATCTCGCCGTAGCCGAACTTTTGATGAAATACCCGATCCCCGGTGGTAAAGGCGCTGACTGCATCCAGATCGATCACCATATTCCGCGCCTCAGCAGGCTGGGCCATGCCCCGCGCAGCGCCGCGCGCCTGCAACCGCCGCCATCCCGGTGAATTGTAAACGTTCGCGTCATGCGCCTTCTGGTGCAGATCCGACATGCTTTCTTCGCGCAATTTAGGAGAGGCCGTTGCCGCCATCCCAGCAGCCGCGTAACCCCCACCGTATAATCCCGGCGGAGTCAGCACCTCCACGTGATCCTCGGGGAGCTCGTCGATAAACCGCGATGGCAAAGCACTTTGCCATTGGCCATACACACGCCGGTTCGCCGCAAAGGATACTGTGCACAACGCCTCTGCCCGCGTAATCCCGACATAGGCCAGCCGCCGCTCTTCCTCTAACCCCTTCAAGCCGCTCTCGTCCATCGAACGCTGCGAGGGGAAAAGTCCGTCCTCCCAGCCCGGCAGGAACACGGCCGGAAACTCTAGGCCCTTGGCAGCGTGCAGCGTCATGATGCTGACCTTCTCGCCTTCCTGTTCCGTTTCGTTATCCATGATCAGCGCGACATGTTCCAAAAACCCCTGCAGGTTCTCGAAGTTATCCAGCGCCTTGACCAGTTCCTTAAGGTTTTCAAGCCGCCCCGGCGCTTCCGGCGTTTTGTCGTTCTGCCACATCCCGGTATAGCCGGATTCGTCCAGAATCATCTCGGCAAGTTCCTGATGGGTATCTGCTTCGGACCGCACCTGCGCATGCCAGCGATCCAACCCATCAACCAACAGCGTCAACTCGCGCAAGCCCTTGCCGCCCAGTAACTTGGACTGCACCACAATTCGCGCGCCCTCCACCAGACCGACACCGTTTGATCTCGCTGCCATCTGGATCGTCTGAATCGCCTTGTCGCCAAGTCCGCGCTTAGGCGTATTGACGATCCGCTCGAATGCCAGATCATCGTCCGGACTGACCGCCAGCCGAAAATACGCCATCGCGTCGCGAATCTCTAAACGTTCGTAAAATCGCGGCCCGCCGATCACACGGTACGGCAGACCGATCGTCAGGAACCGATCCTCGAAAGCCCGCATCTGGTGGGACGCTCGCACCAGAATCGCCTGATGATCCAGACCGACCCTGTCAAGTCCGCGCGTGCCACGTTGCAACGCCTCGATTTCTTCACCGATCCAACGCGCCTCTTCTTCACCGTCCCAATGACCGATCAGGCGAACTTTTTCGCCGCCCTTAGCCTCGGTGAAAAGCGTCTTGCCCAACCGTCCTTTGTTCGCGGCGATCACACCAGAGGCCGCGGCCAAAATATGCTCGGTCGAGCGATAGTTCTGTTCCAGCTTAACCACAGTCGCACCGGGGAAATCCTGCTCGAACCGTAGAATATTCCCAACCTCGGCCCCGCGCCATCCATAGATCGATTGGTCGTCATCACCGACGCAGCAGATGTTCTTGTGCGCGGCTGCAAGCAGCCGCAACCACAGATACTGTGCTACGTTCGTATCCTGATACTCGTCCACGAGGATGTAGCGGAATCGACGCTGATACTGTTCCAGCACGTCGGCGTGCGTCTGAAAGATCGTGACCATATGCAGCAGAAGATCGCCAAAATCGCAGGCATTCAGGTCAAGCAGCCGCCGCTGGTAAGCAGCGTAAAGGTCCACACCCTTATGATCGAAAGCGCCTGCATCCGCCAAAGGCACTTTATCAGGCGTAAAGGCCTTGTTCTTCCACCCGTCTATAATTCCAGCCAGCATCCGTGGCGGCCAGCGCTTTTCGTCGATGCCTTCCGCCACGATCAGTTGCTTCATCAGCCTGATCTGGTCGTCGGTATCCAGAATGGTAAAGTTCGATTTTAGCCCTACCAGTTCTGCGTGACGACGTAATAGCTTTACACAGATCGCATGGAAGGTACCCAGCCATGGCATCCCCTCCACGGTCTCGCCCATCAGGCGACCAACGCGATTTTTCATCTCTCGCGCGGCTTTGTTTGTGAAAGTGACCGCCAAAATCTCGTGCGGACGCGCCGTGCCCGTCACCAAAAGATGCGCAATTCGCGATGTCAGCGCGCGGGTCTTGCCCGTGCCTGCTCCCGCGAGCATCAGAACAGGGCCATTCAGCGCCTCGACTGCCGCGCGCTGCGCGGGGTTCAGCCCCTCCATATAGGGGCCCGCGCCACGGCTCGGCATCGCCCGCTGACTTAGCGGGACGGCGGCGGCCTCGAATGCATCGTCTTCGGAATAATCGCTCATGGCATCAAGATACGCCCGAAGCGGACACAAATAAACCCCCTGTTCACGATCTGTTCGCAACTCATTTCCATGGGCTGCGCATCTTCTTGTTCCAAATATCAAGCAGGCCCAACCGCCCCCTTCCCAAGCCGCAATCGCCGCCCTAGCGTGGCCATCATGGACCTACACAGCCGATACCCCGCCATCGCCGATTTGAAAGCCCGCGCACGGGTTCGCATCCCGCATTTCGTCTGGGAATACCTTGACAGTGCCACCGGGGACGAGGCGACGCTTGCGCGCAATCGCGCCGCCCTTGACGCTGTATTGTTGCGCCCGTCGATCCTGCACGGAGAGTTTGTTCCAGATCTGACCACGACATTGATGAGTAGGCCCTATGCCCTGCCCTTCGGCATCGCCCCCGTCGGGATGAGCGGTCTCATCTGGCCGGACGCCGAACGCATGCTCGCTCGTACGGCTGCCATGGCCGGTATCCCCTACACCCTCTCGACCGTCGCCACCCAGACGCCCGAGACGCTGGCCCCTCATATCGGCGACCAAGGCTGGTTCCAGATCTATCCACCTCGCGATCCAGAGATTCGCGCCAACATGTTGGCCCGCGCCAAGGCGGCTGGCTTTCATACCCTTGTGCTGACAGTCGATGTGCCCGTGGCGTCCCGTCGCGAACGGCAAACCCGTGGCGGCTTGACCAATCCGCCACGCCTGACGCCCCGCCTAGCGGCGCAGGCTACCCGGTGCCCTGCTTGGCTGGCGGGAATAAGGCGGACAGGCATGCCGCGCATGCGGCTGCTTGACGATTACACCGACACAACCAAGGCATTACCCTCGACACAGCATGCTGGCTACCTGCTGCGGACTTCGCCCGATTGGGAGTATCTGAAGGCCCTCCGCGATGGCTGGGACGGTGCGCTGGTCGTCAAAGGCGTGTTGGACCCTGACGATTGCGCACCGCTTGCACAGGCTGGCGTGGATGCGATTTGGGTCAGCAACCATGCTGGACGCCAGTTCGCGGCCGCTCCCGCAACAGCGAGCGTACTGCACGCCATTCGGGCGTCGACGGACCTGCCTCTGATCTGTGATTCTGGCGTGACCGGAGGCCTTGATATTCTGCGATTATTGGCCCTTGGGGCTGATTTTGTGATGCTAGGGCGCACATTCCACTACGGTCTTGGTGCATTGGGGGAACCGGGTGCTGCCCACGCAGTCGACATCTTAAGACAAGACATGATCGCCAACATGGGCCAGATCGGCACGCGGCGGCTATCAGACGTCGCCAGTCGGCTTATAAAATAGGCAGTCGCGAATTTCTATCCGGTGATTCGACCTGCAACAAGCCTTTCAACAGGCCCTTCCGCCTTGCTGTCAGCACCCGATGCTCTGGACATCTAGCAACGGTCGCTTAACAATGCTGCAACTGCATAAGGAATGACCATGGCCGACTTCAAAAAAATCCTGATTGCGAACCGCGGCGAAATCGCCATCCGCGTCATGCGAGCCGCCAACGAAATGGGCAAAAAAACCGTCGCCGTCTACGCGGAAGAGGATAAATTATCCCTTCACCGTTTTAAGGCTGACGAAGCCTATCGCATTGGTGAGGGCCTAGGTCCGGTCGCTGCCTATCTGTCCATCGCCGAGATTATCCGCGTCGCTAAAATGTGCGGTGCCGACGCGATCCACCCCGGTTATGGCCTGTTGTCGGAAAACCCGGATTTCGTCGATGCATGCACCGAAAATGGCATAACGTTTATCGGCCCCAAAGCCCAGACAATGCGTGAATTAGGCGACAAGGCCAGCGCACGTCAGGTCGCTATTGCCGCCGGTGTTCCCGTCATCCCCGCGACGGATGTGCTGGGCGATGACATGAAGAAGATAAAGAAACAGGCGGCAGAGGTCGGCTATCCCTTGATGCTGAAGGCGTCCTGGGGCGGCGGCGGGCGCGGGATGCGGGCGATCAACTCTGAAAAAGAGCTAGAGGAAAAAGTCCGCGAAGGCCGCCGCGAAGCCGAGGCTGCCTTTGGCAACGGCGAAGGTTATCTGGAAAAGATGATCATCAAGGCCCGCCACGTCGAAGTGCAAATTCTTGGTGACAGTCAGGGCAACATTTACCACCTGTGGGAGCGCGACTGTTCTGTCCAGCGCCGCAACCAGAAGGTCGTGGAACGCGCGCCTGCGCCATATCTTTCCAGTGCCCAACGCGAGAAGATCTGCAATCTTGGCAAAAAGATCTGCCAGCACGTGAATTATGAATGTGCCGGTACTGTCGAATTCCTTATGGATATGGAGACGGGCGAGTTCTTCTTTATCGAAGTGAATCCCCGGGTGCAGGTTGAACACACCGTGACCGAAGAGGTCACCGGGATCGACATAGTCCGCGCCCAGATCCTGATCGCAGAGGGTAAGTCGCTGGTAGAGGCCACTGGCTGCGCATCCCAATACGACGTGAAACTTGATGGCCATGCTCTGCAATGCCGTGTGACTACAGAAGACCCGCAGAATAACTTTATCCCCGACTATGGCCGTATCCAAATGTATCGCAGTGCGACCGGGCCGGGCATCCGCCTTGACGGCGGCACCGCCTATACCGGTGCAGTCATCACCCGATTCTACGACTCTTTGCTAACAAAGGTTACCGCCCGCGCGCCCACGCCGGAAATGGCCATCGCGCGTATGGACCGCGCCCTGCGCGAATTCCGCATCCGGGGTGTATCGACCAACATCGCCTTCGTTGAAAACCTGTTGAAGCATCCAACTTTCCTGAACAATGAATACCACACCAAGTTCATTGATCAGACGCCGGAATTGTTTGACTTCAAGGCCCGCCGCGACCGGGCGACGAAAATCCCGACCTACGTGGCCGACATTACCGTCAACGGCCATCCAGAAACCGCAGGTCGCGCCCGCCCAGCGGCGGACGTCAAACTACCGAAAGCACCGGTCAAATCGCTGGAAAAGATGATCCCTGGCACCCGCCAAATCCTTGACGAACATGGCCCTGCCGCTGTGGCGCAGTGGATGAAGGACCAGCCACAACTGCTGATCACCGACACTACGATGCGTGACGGCCACCAATCCCTGTTGGCTACTCGGATGCGGTCCATCGACATGGTGATGGTAGCCCCCACATATGCCGCCAAGATGAACCAGTTGTTCAGCGTCGAGTGCTGGGGCGGCGCGACCTTCGACGTTGCTTATCGCTTTTTGCAGGAATGCCCTTGGCAGCGCCTGCGTGACATTCGCGAAAAAATGCCCAACGTGATGACGCAGATGCTGCTGCGCGCCTCGAATGGTGTCGGCTACACCAACTACCCTGATAACGTGGTGCAAAGCTTCGTGGCACAGGCCGCGACATCTGGTGTAGATGTGTTCCGCGTTTTCGACAGCCTTAACTGGGTCGAAAACATGCGCGTCGCGATGGATTCCGTAATCGAAGCCAACAAGGTCTGCGAAGCCTCTATTTGTTATACTGGCGACATGCTGGACCCAGACCGGTCCAAGTATGACCTGAAATACTACGTCTCGATGGCAAAGGAACTGGAAGCCGCTGGCGCCCACGTTCTTGGCCTGAAAGATATGGCGGGTCTGCTAAAGGCCCCAGCCGCCAGCCAGTTATTTAAAGCGCTTAAGGAAGAGGTCGGCCTGCCGATCCACTTCCATACCCACGACACCTCGGGTGCCGCGATTTCAACCGTACTCGCCGCCTCTGCGGCTGGCGTTGATTGCGTCGACGCGGCGATGGATAGCTTCTCTGGCAACACGTCCCAGCCAACATTGGGGTCCATCGTCGAAGCACTGCGCCGCACCGACCGCGACACCGGCCTTGATATCGCCGCCATCCGCGAGATTTCCAACTACTGGGAGCAAGTTCGCGCGCATTATCTGGCATTCGAGACAGGCCAGCAGGCCCCTGCATCCGAAGTCTATCTGCACGAGATGCCAGGGGGTCAATTTACAAACCTCAAGGCGCAGGCGCGCAGCCTTGGTTTGGAAGAACGCTGGCACGAGGTCGCCCAGACCTACGCCGATGTAAACCGCATGTTCGGCGATATCGTCAAAGTTACGCCCTCCTCCAAAGTTGTTGGCGACATGGCCTTGATGATGGTGTCCCAAGGTTTGACACGCGCGCAGGTAGAGGACCCAGCGGTCGACGTATCGTTTCCCGACAGCGTCATCGACATGATGAAGGGCAGCCTTGGCCAGCCCCCGGGTGGGTGGCCTGCCGGCATCCAGAAAAAAGTGCTTAAAGGTGAGAAGCCGACGACAGAGCGTCCGGGTAAACATCTAAAGCCTGTAGATCTGGAAGCGGCTCGGGCGGAACTGGCGGAAAAGGTCGGTCATGCCATCGATGACGAGGACCTGAACGGCTATTTGATGTATCCCAAAGTCTTTACCGACTACGACGCACGCCATGAAATCTATGGTCCCGTTCGCACGCTGCCAACCAAGACCTTTTTCTATGGCATGGAACCGGGAGAAGAGATCAGCACAGAAATCGACCCAGGCAAGACGCTGGAAATCCGTATGCAGGCCGTGTCCGACATAAACGAGGACGGCGAGGTAAAGGTTTTCTTTGAACTCAACGGCCAGCCCCGCACAATTCGCGTGCTGAACCGTCTGGTCGCCGCCGACAAGGTCAAGAACCGCAAAGCGGAATTGGGCAATCCCAACCAGATCGGCGCACCGATGCCAGGTGTCGTCGCCACCGTCGCCGCCGTCGTGGGTGCCAAGATCAAGGCAGGCGATCTGTTGCTAACAATCGAAGCGATGAAAATGGAAACCGGCATCCATGCCGACCGCGACGCTGTGGTTAAATCGGTCTTGGTCAGTGCCGGCAGCCAAATCGATGCTAAGGACCTGCTGATCGAGCTTGAATGATGTGTTGGGCCCCCTTTGGGGGGTCAAACACGCCGCACGGGAATAGTTCAAAAATGCGCGGACAAGAGGCCGAAGGCAGGTTCGCGTCGACCTTTAAAATTGAAGTCGGGTCTAACTGAAAAAATGCGGTGATACACTGCGATTTGCTCTTGCAGCGTAGCACGAGTGTTTATAGATCACGCGTACTAACTGATGCGGGCGTAGCTCAGGGGTAGAGCATAACCTTGCCAAGGTTAGGGTCGAGAGTTCGAATCTCTTCGCCCGCTCCAGTTAGTGATATGAAAAGGGTCGCCCAACTGGGCGGCCCTTTCGCTTTTCGACGTTTCCTCGCAGCGATGAAATTTCTTGGCATTTACCCCTTGCGGCTGCCGTGTCGGTTTTGTAAATCCCCCTTACCGACGGACGCGGGCGTAGCTCAGGGGTAGAGCATAACCTTGCCAAGGTTAGGGTCGAGAGTTCGAATCTCTTCGCCCGCTCCATCGGTCTACGAACAGGGTCGCCTTCCGGCGGCCCTTTCGCGTTTACGACGGAAGAGCATCGAATCGCCCATATAACGTTATGAATTAAAACAATATTTCAATGC
>JAGXIQ010000147.1 GCA_024635625.1 Loktanella sp.
CCTCGTCAAGCGCTATGGCGCTGGCGATCCGGTCCTGAAGAATCTTGATCTGTCGATCGAAGGCGATAGCGTCGTGTCGATCATCGGATCGTCCGGCGCTGGCAAAAGTACGCTTTTGCGCTGCATCAACCGACTGGTCGAACCGACGTCAGGGTCGATCAATCTGAACGGGACAGAGCTGACGACCCTGCGCGGCAAGGATCTGCGCGCGGCGCGGCGCAAAATCGGGATGGTGTTCCAAGGTTTCAACCTTGTCGACCGCTTGACCGTGATGGAGAACGTCCAGTCGGGGCGGTTGGGATATATCTCAACTTGGTCCGCCATTTCGCGGCGCTATCCCAAAGAGGACATTCGCCGCGCCTTTGAGTTGATGGAACGGGTGGGCATCGCCCACTATGCCGATACGCGTGCGGACCAATTGTCGGGCGGTGAACGCCAGCGCGTTGGTGTCGTGCGAGCGCTGATGCAGGAACCCGACATCTTGCTTGCGGACGAACCGACGGCGTCGCTCGACCCGAAAACCTCGGAGCAGATCATGGGTCTGCTGCGCGATCTTGCCGGAGAGCTGAAGCTGCCGGTTCTGATCAACATTCACAACGTGGCCGAAGCTAAGGAATACACCGACCGGATTGTCGGAATGCGGTACGGTCGGATCATCTTTGACGACCTGCCAAGCAAGTTGGATCAGGCAGCGATGGATGAAATCTATGCCGGCAGTCCGCATGCGGACCGCAGCGATGGTATGGCGGCGGCATCATGAGTGCGCCGCGGGATACTTGGAAAAAGCCTCCGTTCATCGCCAACACCGCGCTGCGGTGGGCGGTTTATATCGGGGCAATTGTCTATTTTGGTTGGGTTGGGCTGACCATGCCGATCGACTGGAACCGCGTCGCCGAGGGCATAGGCCGTGCAGGGCGGATTTTTGGCGGGGCATTCCCACCAAGCTTTGAGCGCAGCGGCCTGCTGATCGACGGGTTTATGGAAAGCCTCAAGATCGCTATTCTGGCGACGGCTGGCGGCGTTCTGCTGTCGATCCCGATCGCCTTCATGTCGGCCAGCAATATTGCGCCCAAGCCGATTTTCTATCTGGGCCGCGCGATCATCATCATTGCCCGCAGTTTCCACCCGGTCATTGTCGCGATCCTATTCGTAAAGGCGGTGGGCTTCGGCCCTTTTGCGGGCGTGTTGACGCTGATTGTCTATTCTATCGGCTTTGTCGCCAAGATGCTGGCCGAACGGATCGAAGAAATTGACTTTGGTCAAGTAGAGGCAATGCGGGCTGCCGGTGCACCCTATCTGTCCACGCTGGCCTATGCGATCTTTCCACAGATCATGCCGCGCCAGATTGGTCTGACGATCTATCAATTGGACTCGAACCTGCGCGCCTCGGCTGTCGTGGGGATTGTCGGGGCAGGGGGGATCGGCGCGACCTTGGCCAATGCCTTTGGCCGCTATGATTATGACTTTGCGCTGGCCATCACGATGGTCATCGTCGGTGTGATCCTGCTGTCCGAAGCGGTCAGCGGCGTTATTCGAAAGCGGATTCAATGACCAGTCTCGCGCAGCAATTTGGCCGCGACGAGTGGACCCGCTTCACCGCCAAACAACGCATGACCAGGTATGCGATCCTGCTGACCTGTGGCTTGGCCATCGCATGGGCGCTAACCTCGATCGAGGTAATCTGGGCTTGGGTTTGGGGCGCACCAGAGCAGATCGGCGATCTGTTCGGGCGCATGTATCCGCCGGATGCCAGCAACCTGGAATCTATTCTGAAAGTGCTGTGGGACACGGTGAATATCGCGACCTTTGCCACCGCGTTTGCCGTGCTTCTGTCACTGCCAGTCGCCTATATCTCGGCGCAGAATACGACCCCGAACCGCGCCACGCTTTGGCTTGGGCGGTTGATCTTGGTGACATCCCGGTCGGTCAATACGATCATCTGGGCGCTGCTGTTCGTGGCCATCTTCGGCCCCGGCGTCGTCGCCGGTATCGTGGCGATCATGTTCCGATCTATCGGGTTCATCGGGAAACTGCTGGGCGAGGCGATCGAGGAAATTGACAAACGCCCGGTGGAGGCGCTGGAGGCGACAGGCGCGTCGCGCTTCAAGGTCATCGCCTACGCCATCGTGCCACAGGTCATGCCGACATTCTGGGCCGTCGCGATTTTGCGCTGGGATATCAACCTGCGCGAATCCACCGTGCTTGGGCTTGTCGGCGCGGGGGGCATCGGCATTGTCCTGCAGGGTGCGATCGACACGTTCAATTGGCCAGAAGTCGCGACGATCCTGATTGCGATTATCGTGTTGGTCATCATCGGCGAAGTGATCTCGGCCTATCTGCGGCGCCGCATCCTGTGATTGGCGTGGATCCGGAAAAGGCCTTCGCGGTCTATCTCAGGATCCGGGACAGGCTGCCTATGCCTGTCCGCCAAGGTGCGGCACAGAACGGTAATTTTTGCGATATCGTGGCGGACTACGATTTAGTCCTATTCGATGCTTACGGCGTCCTGAACGTCGGAGAAACTGCAATCCCCGGCGCGGCAGAAACCATCGCCGCGCTGCGGGCCATGGGCAAAGCGGTGGCAGTCGTATCGAATTCAGCCGCCTATCCAAAGATGCAGATGATGGAACGGTATGCACGGCTAGGCTTTGATTTTGCCCCTGACGAAGTCGTCACGAGCCGCGAGGCGTTGCTACAGCGCCTCACGCAAGAGCCGCCGCGGCGGTGGGGTCTAATGGTCGACTCCTCGGCCGGGGCAGACGCACTTGGCGACCTAAATACCGTCGTCTTGGCCGATGAAGCCGCCGCTTATAACGCGGTCGACGGGTTCCTGCTGGTGGGCGCAGGCGGCTGGACCGACCAGCGGCAAGATCTGCTAGAGGCGACATTGCTGCACAATCCCCGCCCCGTGTTGGTCGGCAATCCGGACCTGGTCGCCCCGCGCGAAAGCGGCCTGTCGCTAGAGCCGGGATGGTTCGCACATAAGCTGGCGGACAGGACTGAGACCGTCCCAATGTTCTTGGGAAAACCCTTTCCAGAGGTGTTTGATCTGGCCTTGGCGCGGCACCCGCAACCCGTTGCCCCCGCGCGCGTTCTGATGGTGGGCGACACACTGCATACCGACATTCTAGGGGGGCTTCAGGCAGGGTTTGCCACGGTGCTGGTCACTGAACATGGGTCACTGGCCGGTCTTGACGTACCAGACGCGATTACGCGGTCCGGGATCGTGCCTGACTTTGTCGTCCCGTGCATATGAATTTTCTTAGCCAAGACGGCCTTCCCTTGATCGGTAAACCGGACAAGGCCAGCCTAAGAAAACGTATTTAGAAACAAGAATTTAGACCATCGCTCGCCGTACGGTTTGCGGTCCTGCCGTAATCAAGGAGGGGACCTTAAAATGACGATATCCAGAACGACTTTGGCGACGCTGCTATTGGCCGGGACCGCGCTGCCTGCGATGGCCGAAAGCCATGGTATGGATACGCCGATCACTTACGGACCGCGTCCGTTCTATTTAGTCAACACGATGGAAGACGGCGGCCTAACGCCAAAGAGTTAGCGCTAAGCGGTCCATGCAAAGCTGGAGAAGACTTGGGGCTTTGGTCAGACATAAAGGCAAAGTATACCAAACTTCTACAACGTCTTAAGAAACGTGAGCCAATGGGAACCAAGCGCGCGCTTAGTCCCCATTGATCAGCGGTCAGACGTTGCGATAGGGACGTCCAGCCTTGGCCATCGTTTCGTTGTATTGGCGGAAGATGCTGACAACCTTCGCCTTTGTCTCGCTTTCGGCTGCGATTTCGTCCCAAAACGTCTGCGCGGCGGCTTCGACTGTTGCCCATTCCTCGTCAGGGATGGAGGTCAGATTTGTCTCTGCCCCTTCGACGCGTAGCCGAGCTTCGCCTGCCCAGTACCAGTGCTGGCGGTAGTAGTGTGACTGCTCGAAACAGACGCGCATCAGTTCTTGCAAGTGCGGCGGCACTTCGTCCCAACGGTCCATATTGGCAAAGAAGTGGCCGATCCAAGCGCCAGAGATGTTGTTGGTCAGAAAGTTCGGTGCCAGTTTGGCCCATGATGCGGTGTAAACCTCTGTGATGCCGGACCATGCGACGCCGTCAAGCTCTCCGGTCTGGAGGGCGATTTCGATGTCTTCCCACGGCAGGGTGACGGGGACGACGCCGAATTGCGCAAGAAAACGGCCGGCGGTGGGGAAGGTAAAGACGCGTTTGCCTTGCAGATCGGCCAGCGATGTCACCGGATCCTTCATCGAGAAATGGCAAGGGTCCCAGCTGCCGGCAGAGATATGTTTGACGCCGACCTTGGCGTATTCCTCTTTCCAGATCTCGTCCAACCCGTAGTGGTTGAACAGCGCGGGCACGTCCAAAGAGTAGCGCAGCGCGAGGGGGAAGTAGCCGCCAAACACGGTGACTTCGGTCGGCGACGCCATGGAGTCGTCGTCCGATTACACCGCGTCGATGGTACCGTTTTGCAAGGCGCGGAAAAGCTCGGACGTCGGGACCAACTGGTCGGCGTAGAACAGCTCGATCTCCATCTGGCCTTGGGCGATCAGGTTGAACGCATCGACGGCCGGTTTGATGACCTCGGCCCCCAATGCAGTGCCGGCATAGGTCTGCATGCGCCACTTGATTGGTGTCTGCGCTGTGGCGGCTGGTGCGCCGAGGGTTGTGGCCGCGGCGCCAAGGGCACCGGTCGTGATAAACTTGCGTCTGGTGGTCATGGTCTGTTTCCTTGTTGAAATGGGCGCCCCGTTTGCGGGGTCTGGTTGAAATGTCAAAGCAGCTTTTCCGGCAGCCACAGGGCGATTTGCGGAAAGATCATCACGAGGATCAGCGTCACCAGCATCACGAGGACGAAGGGAAAAACCGAACGGTAGATCAGCGTTAGGGTGAATTCCGGCGGGGCGAGTGCGCGCATCAGGAACAGGTTGTAGCCGAAGGGCGGCGTCAGATAGGCGATCTGGCAGGTGATCGTGTAAAGCACGCCGTACCAGATCAGATCAAAGCCAAGCGCTTTGGCCAGCCCGACATAGATCGGGGCCACGATGACCAGCATCGCCGTGTCGTCCAGAAACATCCCCATGATCAAAAAGCTGAGCTGCATCAGGATCAGGATCTGCCACGGGGTCAGGCCAAGGTCTTGGACGAACAAATTCTCAATCGCGCGGCCTGCGCCGAGCCCGTCGAAGACCGCGCCAAAGGACAGGGCCGCCATAATGATCAGCATGAACATCACGGTGATCGCCAGCGTGTTGCGTGTCGCGGTCTCGAACACGTCGCGGGTAAAGCGGCCCTTGATGACGGCTGCTGCAACAGAGGTCAGCGCCCCGATGACTGACGCCTCTGTCAGGCTTGTCCAACCTTTAATGAAAGGGATCATCATGGCGGCAAAGATGATGATGGGCAGTAAAGCCGCCCGTAGCAAACGGATGCGTTCGGCCCACGTAATGTCGGCCCGTTCTTCGGCGGACATGGCGGGGGCCAACGATGGGTTGAGGCGGCAACGCACGACGATGTAGATGACGAAAAGCGTGGCCATCAGCAGGCCCGGCATCAACCCCGCCAACCACAACTGGCTTACCGGCTGGCGAGCGATTTGTGCGAATAGCACCAGCACGACCGATGGCGGGATCAGGATGCCAAGGCTCGATCCGCCTTGGATGACGCCGGAAATCATCAGCTTGTCGTAGTTCCGTTTCAGCAGTTCCGGCAGGGCGATGGTGGCACCGATGGCCATCCCGGCCACGGACAGGCCATTCATCGCTGAAATCATCACCATCAGCATGATCGTCCCGATGGCCAAGCCGCCGGGCAGGGGGCCGAACCAGACGTAGAACATCTTGTACAGATCCTCGGCCAGGCGGCTTTCGGACATGACGTAACCCATGAAGATGAACATCGGCAGCGTAAGCAGCGCGTTCCATTTCATCAGCTTCATGATGGACGAAAAACCCATGTCAGACCCGCCCGGCCCCCACAGCAGGATCGCCGCGACGACGGCGACAAAGCCGATGGCACCGAAGACCCG
>JAGXIQ010000148.1 GCA_024635625.1 Loktanella sp.
CTATTACGCACAGGCCGAGGCAATCATGGCCATCTCTGGCCCGGCCCGCCCGCCATATCCGATGGCGCAGCCTCTGCCGCAAGCACCGCACATTTTGTCCGATCCGGACCGCGCCCTGCAGGCAGCCTACGGCGCTCTTTATGTCCCGCAATCAACCGCGCGCGCACGCGAGGGCACATCAAATCGCCCGCCCTGCTGTGCCAGCGCGATGTGTTCGCTCTGTCCTATTGATGCAAAGTTCACAGTTCTGAACGAGATGGCCGACATCTATGCCGACCCGCGCGTCACCGTCCTGACTGACGCACAGGCGCTGCGTATTGAGACAACGGCGGGGTTGGCAAGCGGTGTTGTCTATCGCCGCGGCGGGGTGGATCATCTGGCAAAGGGCGAAACTGTCGCCGTTGGTGCCAACGCAATCTTTAACGCTTTTCTGCTTTTGAAATCTGGGTTCCAAGATCCGGCACTGGGGCGCTACCTGCACGAACAGGCTGGGGTCGAGGCGTTCATCGATCTGAAAGGCATGCGCGGGTTTCAAGGGTCAACCGTCATCACGGGGCAGGGTTACATGTTCTATGACGGCGCACACAGACGCGACCGGGCTGCTGCCATGCTGGAAGGCTGGAACCGCACGCGCCCCCGCCTTGTTCACGGTCGCTGGGCTGAGGCCACGCGGATGAAGATGATCTTTGAGGATTTACCGCTGTGGGAAAATCGGGTCGCCGTGTCGCCGGACGACCCTGACCGGCCCGTGGCCATCACGGAACGGCGCAGCGATTACATGCTGCGCAGCCTGAACAGGGCAGAAGAGATGTATAACCAGCTTTTCGCCCATCTGCCGGTCGAGGGTTATACATTGCGCGAAACCACCGACGAGGGGCACATCATGGGGACCGCACGTATGGGCACTAACCCGGCCACCTCGGTTGTGGACGCTGATTTAGTACATCACAGAGTGCGCAATTTATGGGTGCTGGGTGGGTCTAGTTTCGTCACGGGGGCACCGGCAAATCCAACGCTGACCCTGTCGGCTTTGTCCTTGCGGGCCGCTGACCGGATGTTCGATCGCGCTGCAGGGGACGGAACATGATATTGCACCGCCGCACAGTTCTGGTGGGTGCATTGGCAGCTGTCGCAGGGGGGGTGCTTTGGCGCGCGTCGCCGCGCGCTTTCGTCGCCGCTGCGATCCGCGATCATTTCCGCTCTGGCGAGGTCAGTGAAGACGACATCATCGCCTTTGCTGATGACTTCATGACGTACCGAACAGAATGGGCCGCACTCAAGCACCGCGTCTTTGGACGGCTGGGCGCCTTTGGTCTGTATCTTGCGCCATATCTGGATGGTCCATCGCGCATGCGTGACGACGCCATCACAGCCTTTTTGCTTGGCTCGACTGCGATGCAGCGGCGCGATCCGCAAGACCAGATCGTCTATCTGGCGTTCCCCGATCCTTATCAAACCGGCTGCATCCCAGCCTTTTCCTGATCTGTTGAGGGCAAAACAGTGGGGTGCTAAGGCCCAAAATTATGCACGTGTCAAAACTTCAACAGGAACCATTGCCGTGTTGCATGGCAGGGGTGCCGATCACTGACTGCAGAAATGATTCGCGAAAGGTTCGGCTTTTAGCGGACTTGACCAGTTTCATTTTTACGTAACGTAACATCTTCATGTCCGACAAATTTTCGCCGGCTTAGGGGGCAAAACGTGAAGGCGTTAGAACCGGTCGGCAGGATTCCGCATGCCACCCTCGCGGCTATCTACCTAGAATTGAACCATTCTATACGTATGCGCGATTCTGCGGCGGCAAGAAAGCTCTCATGATGATGCCAGACCCGTGAGGGGATTGCGAGACCCTCAAAATTAACGTCTTTGCAATCGGAAATCACGATCCGGCCTTAGCGGCTACAAGTAGTAAGTTAATTTTAACACAAGCATGAGTGATTGCGTGTGTAGGTGTTTCCGGGCGACCGGTATGGTTGAGAAATAATTGCATAATGGGACTTTTGAGAACGTCTGGCGACGTTCCTAACGCAAATTTGGCGGCTGAAGATCCCATGCCTAAAGGAAGTACGAATGAACCAGATGGTGACGGATGCGCCCTCCAATCACGATGACTCGATGATGACAGAGCATATGGCTGCAATGAAATTGCTTGATCCCAGCGATGCCAGCCATGTTGCAATCAAGTCTGGCAATTGGTCAGATCCTAGTACTTGGGCTGGCGGCAAAGTGCCGGGCGAAGGCGCTGACGTCCATATTCCCGAAGGCCTGTCGATCCGCTACGATTCCACCTCTGATGCCAGCCTGCATTTTGTTCGCGTTGACGGTGCGCTGAACTGGGCCACGAATATCGACACCCGGATGCTTGTCGACACGGTCATCGGCACCGAAACGTCTAGTCTGACAATCGGGACTGCGACGAACCCGATGAAGGCGTCGGTCGATGCGCAGATCATCTTTGCCGACAACGGAGCGATCAACAAAAGCGTTGACCCCGAGCAGATCAGCCGGGGCTTCATCGCGCATGGCGAGATCGCGGTTCATGGCGAGGCAAAGGAAGCTTTCCTTGCTGTGGCTGACGCCCCCCAAGCGGGTGACACGACGCTCAAGCTTGCAGGGGATATGACCGGCTGGAGCGTCGGTGACAAACTTGTCGTCATGGGCGTAGAGCAAAATGGAGAGAACGCTCAAGGTCAGCTGCTGACCCAGGATGAGGAACGCACGATCACCGCGATCCGATCCGATGGCACAATCGTGCTGGACCAAGCGCTAAGCTACGACCACGAACCGCCAGCGGGTTACGATTTTGATGTCTACGTTGGCAATCAGACCCGCAATGTCACCTTTAGCAGCGAAAATCCCGATGGTGTGCGCGGCCATGTCATGGTCATGCATGCTGACGAAGCTGACATCCGCTATGCTGCTTTTGACGATCTTGGCCGGACTGACGTCTCTGAATTGCGCGGCACCGAAGACAACCCCAACGGCCGTTACCCGCTGCACCTGCACCGCACAGGGGTCGATGGCGACGCCGAGCTGTCGGTCCTTGTGGGCAACGCTGTCAGTGGGGGCCCCGGCTGGGGCATCGTGCAGCATGAAAGCTATGCCGCTGTTGACCATAACTTTGTCTACAACGTGCAGGGTGCTGGCATCGTGTCGGAAACCGGCAATGAAACCGGCCAGTGGATCGGCAACTTCGTCACCTCTATCTATGGCGATGGCGACAAGTTCGACCACGTCACCGATGAGCTTGACGGCCAATTCGGTCATGCGGGCGTTGCCTATGAAAACCAGTCGCGTTTGATCATCCAGCAAGACAACGTAGCTGCAGGTTCCAAATACGCTTGGGTGTTCAGGTCTTCGGAAATATTCGAACGGGACGGCTCGGACGAAATCGCGCTTGATCGCGACAGCGTGCAGTTTGATCCGGACCCCACCGGCAAGCAGATCCTAGGCGAAGAGGCCCAGATTATGGGCTTTATCGGTAACGAGGCGATTGCCGTCGATGTGGCCTTCGATTCCGGCCACCGGGTCGGGATCACGCAGGAAACCGATCTTCAGTCGCAGATTTTCGACTTCACGGTCTGGAACTCCTCCCGGGCCATCGATTTGATGAACTATACCGGCAACTACGTCATCAAAGACTCGACCTTCGTGAATGGTTTTCAGGCGGTCTTTTTGCCCAGCAAGCATGAAGGCACCAACCTGATCAACGTCACGATTGATGGCTTTGACGAAGGCATCGTGAATGGCGGCTATAACTCTGACGGCGTTCTGGTCGACGTCGTTATCAAAGACACCAAAACGCAATTCATTACGCGTGATGGCAAGCCGATGACAATTCTTGACGGCTCTAAACTGACGATGCTGGATGCACCCATCGTTAAGATCGATCCGGGCTCTGACCTTTTGATGGAAAAAGGCAGCGGCGATGAGTTGATGATCAAAGGCACGATCACCGATAGCGCAGGCACCTACGGCTTTGCCCAAAACCGCTGGATCGACCAGCCTCATTCCATCAGCGACGGTCTGACCGTCCGGTTCAACGAGCCGAAGTTTTTCACCTATGAAGAAGCATTCGCATATCACGGAACGATGCAGCAGGCAGACGGGTCTTGGGTGATGCCAGTCGTGTTCTGGGTGTCGGACCGGGTGACGGGCGAGCCTCATGCCGTTGTGGTTGATATTGACGTAAAGGGGTTCGATCAGGCCCTGCTCGAGAAATATCAGATTGACGAGGTAACAATTCCCGATACCACAATCGCAATCTTGGACACGCGCAGCCATGTCGGTTCCGGCCAGCCTGACGTTCCTGCTGGCAGTGGCGAGGTGGTGGTACAACCCGAACCAACCGCACCAGTGCCGGTCGAGCCAGCTGACGATCCTGATGAAGACCCTACCGCCCCTGTCCCCCCGGTGGATGGCGGTGCCGTCACAACACCTAATCCGGTCGACATATCGGATGGCCAATCGGCTTTTGCTAAAGACGGCACCTACACGTTCGATGGTGCCACTGGTGCCGTTATCAATCTGGCGCATACCGCAGACCTTGAAATTGAATCGGGCACGGTCTCGGTGACGTTCAATGCTTGGTACACGGACAAGTATCGCGGGATTATCTCGAAGGATGCGGATGGTCATGGCGATGGCGGTCACTTTTCCGCTGCTGTGCGTAACGGCACACTAGAAGTCGAGCTGCAGAATGAAACCGATAGCCGTAAGTTCACGCTTGATGGGATTCAGGCACGGCAGGACTACGATCTTGATATCCAGTTCGGTGCGAACGGCGTTATCGTCTCTGTCGATGGGAAGGTGATCGGCGAGGATGCTAACTTTGCGCTAAGCCTAGCTGACAACACAGAGAACCTGCAGGTTGGTGCCCTTGGTAAATGGAGTGATGCGGGCGGGGATGACTTTTCAGCCCTTTTCAAAGGTGAAATTTCTGACGTGTCTATTGTGTCAACGCAGGGCCCGTCACCCACGGCACCCCCGACCCCCAACACAGATCCAGAGCCAGCGCCCGAACCGATCATTGTGGTCATTCCAGAACCATCCAAAAGCGGCAGCGTGCTTTACAGCGTTGATCAGTTGGAATTGGACGGCCAGCAAAGCTCTATCGTCAATATGGCGCATGATACCAAGTTCGAGCAGGACAATGCCCATGTCTCTTTGACGTTCAACGCGGCCTATACGGACAAGCAACGCGGTATCTTCTCCAAGGACGCTGATGGTTTAGGCGATGGCGGCCATGTCTCGGCAGCCATCAACAAGGGCACGTTCGAGCTGCGCATGCAAAGCGCCGACGGCGCAAAACTGTTCCGCGCATACGGGATAGAGGCAAACAAAGACTACGATCTGGACTTCGGGTTCTCTGAAAACGGTGTCTGGGCTACGCTCGATAATGTGCTGATTGGCCGTGATGATAATTTCATAATGTCATGGGAGGAGAACACCGAGTTCCTTCAGGTGGGTGCGTTGGGCCGTTGGAGCGATGCAGGCAGCGACGAGGCACACGCCCTGTTCAAGGGTGAAATCTCTGATCTTGTCATCGCCGTCGATGAAACGGATGTTTTTTTGTTCTGATAGGATGCTTGGGTCGACCCTATGGGTCGGCCCCTTTTGAAACGCGATGAGCTCTGAATGGGCTGCGGCCATAATCTGCCGCCTCATTTGCACTGGTTTTTAGCCTGTCCCGACGCACCCTGTCAGCTGCACCATCACAGGTGACACATCCTTGCGACGACTGTTTCAGCTTTTGATGTGCAACTGCGAAAGCATGTCATGCGTAGTCGCTGGTTGTTCGACGAAGGCGCTCCGCGGGACTTGCGCCACGCTGTCAAACAGGGAGGCCAGTGCAGACCGATCGTTCAGGATCGCCTCTATATGGTTTTCCAGAGACGCATCGAGCGGGTCGTCCAATACAATACCACTGCCATGTACGCTCACCCATCGGGCGGTTTCGGTCCCTGCGGCGACAAGGGCGGGCGTGGTGAAATAGCCGCCTTCGTAAATACGGTTTGGCAAGAGCCAGAGCGAATTGGCACCGCGTTCATACCAATCGCAAGCCCAGATCAGATCAACGTCGCCATAGATCGCGGCCAGATCATCGGGTGCGTGATAGGGGCCATGATAGATGATGCCGGGGAGATTAGAAATTTCTGCAGCAAGATCTGGAAAGACTGACAAGGCTGGATAGCCGCGAAGTGAAACCTGCACCTGTCCGGGAAAGCGGCGTACAAGTCCGCTCAGAAGATCAAAGGATGCCCGGCACCGCAGATTGCCGAACCAGCCTATGCGCAGCGGGGCGGCGGGATTGGGCGGCGGCCGCTCGGGCCGCGGCGGCAGCGCAGGATCATCAATCAGCCTGTTTTCGATTAGCATATGGCGGTATTTTCCCGGAAAATAACGCGTGAAATGCTCTGTCTCGAACCGGGGCGAGGATACGACCACCAGATCAGTTTGCGCCAAAAGCCGCCCCTCAAGCTTGCGAAAAAGTCGCGCCGACCTGCTGTCGCCGCTCAGCCGGTGATGAATATCCAGACATTCATAGACCAGCGGCACCTTTATCTCCAACTTGCTGCGCACCCGGGCTGCGATGGCCAGCATATCAAGGTTGCGCGCATAAAGAACGTCACAGCTGCGCAGGATGTCAGCGTGACGCACGGCGCGGCGCGTGCCGGACAGGATGCTTGCGATGCGTTGTAGGTATGCATTGTCGTCTGTGCGGCCCAGATCGATCAACGGCCATGGCGCGGGGACAGGCGGGCCACGCCTGGGCATGAAGCCGGTGACATCCAAGCCCGCTTTGCGGAATGCCTGGGCGCGCCGGCGGACTGCGGCATCTTTGGGATTGTGCCCGAAAAACGCGATATGCCTGGTCATTGTGTGGTTCCTGTGCGTTCAGGCGGGGCACCTTTTAAGAGCCCCCGTAGAAAGCCAAGGCCCCAAGCTGCATGCATGATGGCAAGCGCGGGCGCAGCAACCAAACCGCAGGCCGTTCTGTGCTGCCATGCCAAGGATACTGCGGCACCCAAAAGCAGCAGGCTGTAAGCCAGTGGCCACACAAAGCCGAGCAATGTGAACGGTAGTATCGCCAGCGACACGATCATCAAAAATACATGTACGACTGGGATCATTTGGCGCAATTTAGGACGGATGCGATGCTTGAGGCAGGTGGCCGCCCGGCCTTGACCGTAGCGATAATACTGCCTCCACAATCCCCGGGGGGTGTCTCGTGGGATGTAGCCAATGCGAATATCGCTCGCGAGCCAGATGCGGTGACCCGCATTTATCAGGCGACGGTCGTACTCGGCATCCTCATTCGCGACAAAGCTGCTATCGTAGCCGCCAAGGGCGCGAAATGCGTTCAGGCGGAACGCGGCGTGGTGGCCGTGATCGACATAGCCAGACGCCGCCCCGCCCCGGTGCGGCGATCCACCGGCACCCAGCCGGCTGTCGGCGACCAAGGCCAATCCGCGCCTAAAACACCCGGCGTTATGACCCGCAACAGCGTCCATCGTGACGACGACGGATGCGACATTGTGTGCTGACAAAGCGGCGACCGTATCGGCCACGAACCCCGGCGGATAGATGGCATGGGCGTCGCAGCGTACGGCAATATCGGCACCTTCAAATTCAGGGGTTAAAAGCATGTTCATCGCGGCGGCCTGCGTGCGGCCGGGATTATGCAGCAAACGCAGGTTGGGATGATCGGCTGCGATAGATTGCACGATATCACAGGTCGTATCGGTGCTGCCACCGTCTGCCACCACGATCATGCTTCGGTCCGACAATGGATCGTTGCCCAGCAAAGCGTGTAGGACTGGCCTGATATGGTTTGCCTCATTGAGGGTCGGAATAAGGACGATGACGTCAATCTTTACCATGCATAGGCCTGTGGCGGCAGGATCGTGCGTTCGCGCAGGCGGCTGTCAGCAACGGGAGCGGACTGCGTTCGAATACCAAATGCGGCAATAAACCCAGCGATTTTTGCGGCGCTGGCGGTTTCGCGGTCCTGCAAGGCCGCGCGCAAACGCCAACGTGCCCCCCGCGCGAGGCCCCTTGTTATCGCTTGGGCCGCCGGACCTTTCCTTGCAATCTCTCTTAGCCCGGCGCGGGTTGGCGGCGTGAAGGCATCGGCTGCACCATGCTTGCCAGCCATAGCACGGATGGCGATGTCCCATTCCAGCCGGGTCAGTGGCTCGTTCGGACAATGATCCGCTGCGGCGGCAAAATCAGTCAGCGCTGCGGTCCAGTCGCAGCGGCGGGCATAGACGGTTGCGCGTTGGATTAAGGCGGCTCTGTGGACCAGTTTAGGGTCGTCACCTGCGAACATTGCGCCGTAAAGCGACAGAGGCAGGACGCCCCGTAGCGCCTGAAAGATCCCCCGATCTGCGTCGCGCCAAACCTCTTCCGACCGTGCCGCAGCGTGGCGCGCGGCGGCAGGACCACGTGCGCCATCATGTTTGCGCTGCAGGAAAACAGGATCGTCCAAAATGTGCGCAGGTCCGCGCGCTAATAGCCTGACCGTCATATCAAGGTCGATTGAACGCGCCAGATCCTCTCGGAATGGACCGACCCTGTCGAAGGCCGCGCGTCTGACAAGAGAGCCGTTTTGAAAGAAAAACATGTCTTCCAAAGTATGTCGCAGGACGCTGCCTTGCTTCAGGTCAGGCCAATAGCCTGCATCGACGACAACCCGGTCCCCGCCATCCTGCGGGGTCGAAAACCGCAGGTGGGGCGCACCCGACAGATCGACAGCCGTCGTATCAAGCACGCCGCCAAGGCGCTCTGCCGCATCGGGCAGCGACAGATCATCGTCATCGCAGATCCATATGTAATCACCCGTCGCATGCGCCATGGCCTTGTTTAAGGCCCGCGACTTCCCACCATTGACATCGTGGTGATAGCTGACGACGCTTGGTGCGGCCTGTATTGCGGCGCGGGCGACGCCGTGGGTGGAATCGGTTGATCCGTCATCCCAAATGATAATCTGATGAAGAGGTCGCGTTTGACTGATCAGGGCATCCAGCGTTTCCGCCAAATAGTGGCTACGTTGATAGGTCGGAACGATGGCGGAAATCATAGCTGCCATATTCGTTTCTCCGCGCTAGACTGAATTTATAACTTAAAATTTTTTCCAAAGGTCATGATGTAGTGGAACATAAAGCACATCTCTCTGTCCAGAATGATGCATTTGTCATGACTACGGCGCGGATGTGGGGGCCAAGCGCTTTTGTGGCAGCGAGCCTTTTATTGATTACGATTTTGGCATGTGGCCCTGCGCGCGCGCAAGACACCGGCAGCGAGGCCTATCGTTTGGGGGCCGGTGACCAGATTGAGTTGCGGGTCGTGCTGTGGGCAGAAGAGGTCCGGCGCTATGAGGCGTGGTCTGCGATCAGCGGTGCCTACACGGTCCAACCTGATGGCACTTTGCACCTACCGGTCGGTGGCAGTATTTCGGTCGATGGGCGCATCCTTGACGACGTATCAAACAGCATCAGTCAGGCCTTGCAGGCGCAAATCGGAAGTGTCGAAAGCCCCGGCGTCGCGATTGAGGTGACAGCGCATCGCCCGTTCTTTGTCTTAGGGCAGGTGAATGCGCCGGGTGCTTTTCCCGCACAGCCCGGCCTTACCGTATTGCAAGCCTTCGCCTTGGCCGGAGGCGCGCGGGTAACCTCCGCCGTAAACGGCAACGCTTTGTCATCGCTGCGCGACAGTGGAAGCCTGCGCCAAACACGCATTGATATGACGCGAGGCCACATTCGGGCCGCACGGCTGCGTGCTGAAATCGCAGGGGACGGCGAAATCGCGTTCTCTGACAAGGTGACCCACCCTGATGGTGCAGATGCTTTGGCTGCAGCGCAGGCCGAAGAAACAGCGGTCTTTGAATCACGCGCAACGGCATTCTCGCTCGAAGTCGCCAATTTGGACGAGCTAAAACTGCTTTTGAGCACCGAAATTGCAAGTCTAGAAGAAAAATCTAACCGGCTTGGCGAGCAGGTCGAACTTGCCCGTACCGAACTTGCGCGGATTAACCAGTTACGGGAATCCGGACTGGTGGCGGTGACGCAGCAGACAAATGCGCAGCGGCAGCTTTTCGATTTAGAAAGCCAGGAGCTTGACCTGCAAACCGCAATGTTCCGGTCCCGGCAACGCATGAAAGAGGCTGATCGAGATCTGCTTGCACTGCGCACCAAACGCGTCAGCGACAACGCGGCAGAATTGCAAAATGTCGCCGCAGATCTAGAGCAGATGCAGGCTAGATTACAAACACTGCGTGCGTTGGTTGCCGAAGCTGGGGGTGCAGCCCTAGATGTGACGGGGCAGATGCCCGAGACTGAATTTCGTCTGACCCCTGCTGGCGGCACAGCAGCGGATGAAATCGTGGTCGGCCCAGAGCGGCGGATCGCGCCCGGTGACACTTTGCGCATAGTGCAGCGGCTTACGCTAGATTGAAGATCCGGCTGATCAGCTGGGCACCAGACGATTTTTAATCGCCTCGCATATCTGACGAAACACCCTTGCCACGGTCCGGGGCCGCGCGGCCAGCATGGCGACCGCAGCGGTCAAGCGCCGGTCCTTGATCGCCTGCAACACGCTTTCTGCATGCATCATATTCGTCAGATTAAGGCGGCGCTGCGCAAACAGATCGGTCAGCGCCGGTGTCCGTGCCGCGCCAAGCCGCCTTTCAAAGCGGTCGTCAGCCTCGATCAGACGCGCGATCAGTGCGGGGGCTACACGGTGCGAAATCGACCCCGCCGACACTTGATACAGATAATCGGGCCGCGGCGAGATGACCACTTTGGCACCCGCAGCCAATAGCGCGAGGACGATATGGTAATCCTCGCTGTTGCGCAGCGTTTCGTCATAGCGGATCTTGTGGCGATCCAAAAATTCGCGCCGGAACATTGGTTTGAGATAACCATAGTTGCGGCTGTCTGGGGTCATAGCGTTCGCAGCGACATAGGATTCAAGGGTGACAGGCTGGACCGGATCAACCTCATTCTCGGCCAAGAAGGGACCCGGATCGATTGGCGTTTCATCGCCATCAACGCGGATGAAATTACCTAGCACAACATCCGCGCCGGCCGTGTCAGCCACTGCTGCCATGTCTGCGATCCGGTCAGGGCGCATGGTGTCATCGGCATCAAGCACGACGATCCAGTCGCCTGTGGCGGCGTCGATCGTGCGATTGCGGGCGGCGGCGGGGCCACTGTTGTGGTCAAGGCTGATGGCGGTCACATCTGGATTGGCCCGTGCGATAGCAAATGTGTCGTCCATTGAGGCGTCGTCGACGACGATCACCTCGATGTCGGCACCTGTCTGCCGCTGCGCTGACGCGATGCTGCGAGGCAGCACGTCGGCGGCCTTATAGGCGGCGATGATAACGGTTGCACGAAGAGTCATCCGCCAATATCCTTTTGTAGATTACCGAAACGATTATCCGTCTTTTTGTTTTTCACGCGGGTCTAAACGATCTTTTATCCTGATTTTATTCCGGAGATCGCGTTGCTTCGATGCCTTGTTATAAGTCCCGATGATACGCAGCCCGGACGGGGGCCGCATAGTGTCTGCGTGAGGCATCGGGTCTGGTGACCGCCTTCGCCCACCCCTTATCTGACCCGGAAGACCGGCAATCCGTCAACCTTTGTGATGTGACGGTCATCATTCCCGCTTGGAATGCCACGGCGACTTTGGCGCGCGCGGTGGACAGCGCGTTGACCCAAACGGATGTCAGGGTCCAAGTGATCATTATTGATGATAGGTCCACGGACGACACGCTGGCGCTGGCCCGCGCACTGGCAGACAGCGACGCACGCGTGACCGTGTTGGCGCAGTCAACCAACCGCGGCCCTGCCGCTGCCCGCAATGCGGGACTGGCGCGCGCGGGGGGGCGGTTTGTCGCGCCTTTGGATAGTGATGATTTCATGACGCCCGGCCGAATGGCCGCATTGGTCGCCTTGGCCGATGACGGTGCTTGGGACTTCGTGGCCGATGATCTGTGGCAGATCAATGAGGGCGAGGATGCACAAACCGCGCCGCGCCGCCGCTTGTTCAGCGACACCGCCGTGGGAGTGGAAAAGATCGCCCTTGGTGGTTTCGTGCGTGGCAACATGACGGAAATCCACGGCGGGCGCCGCGAAATCGGGTTCCTGAAGCCGCTGATGCGGCGCAGTTTTTTAGAGGCGCACAACCTGCGCTACCGCGATGATATGCGGCTCGGCGAGGATTATGATTTCTACGCCACGGCATTATTACGCGGCGCAAAGTTTTGCCTGACTGATCCCAAAGGATATATTGCCGTTGTGCGCCCCGGCTCGCTTAGCGGACATCACGACGCAGCAGCACTGCGTGCGCTGGTGCGTGCGGACGACCGATTGCTTTGTGATCCCGCCCTGACCGCAACTGACGCCCTCATTGTGCGGGCGCATCGGATCGAGACATTGAAACGCTGGGCTTGGCTAGAACTGATCGAAGCTGTGCGCGTCAAGGACGTCCGGCGCGGTGTTGGTGCCTTTGCAGCCCCCGTCGCAGTTCAGGCGTCCTTGCTTGGTAAATTAGGGGAACAAGTTTTGGTGCGCAGCGGTGCCACGATCACGCGGATAATGGGGCGCAGCGCATGACTGGTGCGGTGCGATGGGGCATTTTGGGTGCCGGAAGCATGGCAGCCCGGTTCGCGCGTGATCTTTCATATTCGAAACAGGGACAACTGGTGGCCATTGCGTCGCGCAATCCGCAACGGGCCGCGCAAATGGTGCAGGCACCCGGGATTGCAGGACATGGCGCGCGGGCTTTCGCCGACTATGCCGCCTTGGTGGCTGATGACAGCGTCGATGCTGTCTATATCGCAACCCCGCCCAAGCTGCACCGCGAACATGCCTTGCTGGCTATAGCCGCCGGCAAGGCGGTCTTGTGCGAAAAGCCTCTTGCTGCCTCGGCGGAGGATGCTCAAGCCATTGCAAAGGCTGCGCGCGCAGCCAATGTCTTTTGCATGGAGGCCCTTTGGACGCGGTTTCTTCCGGCGTTTATTGCTGTTGAGAGGCAGATTAAGTCACTCGGCCCCCTCCGGCAGATCAATGCACAGCTTGGTTTTCCGCGTATTGCCCGGGCAGGGGATCCGGTCACAGACATGGGCCTTGGTGGCGGGGCCTTGAATGATCTGGGGGTCTATCCGCTTGCTTTAGCATCTGTTTTAGCCGGACCGCTGTGTCTTATCTCTTGCTACGTGAAAAGGGGGGGCGGGCTAGTCGATACAATTCGCGACGCCGCAGCGCTGCTTGTCGCGGATGAAAGCGGAGCCATCGTCAGCATCAGCATCAGCCATGCGACACACCTTTCAAATAGGTTCGAAATCATTGGTGAGGCGGGCCGTATGATGATCGATGCGCCATTCATCGAGGCATTGGGACTGCGGCATGTCCCGATTGCTGCAATGGACCATAGGTCAGGTGACGCGTCTGGCCGGGTTGCGGTTGCGCTAAGGGGGGGCCGATTGTGGCCATTGCTACGCGGGGTTCGGCGCCATTTGCGACACCCTGATGGGCCACATTCGTCTTATGGCTATCGCGGCACCGGACTGCAGTTCCAAGCCGACGAGGTCGCGCGCTGTTTAAACTGTGATCTGATAGCCTCGCCGCTGTTTTCTTTGGATACTTCGCTAGACATATATAGCCTTATTGCGCAGATCGAGATATCGGCGCCGCCGGCGCGGGTAAGCGACGATTCGCCCGCCCACTCAACCTAAAATTGAATAGCCTGTGTTGTGCGTTGGGTTGTCGCAATCTGATGTCGCGCCAAAGGTGATTTTTTGTGCATCTAATCAACGATAGATCGTGCTGCGAATGCGGCGATGGCAACGCCAAGCTGAGCAACATGAACTTGTTGAAAGCATTAAAAAATAGTTAACGCTTAACGTAGGCTAGCTCTTTCGTTGTCAAAGCGAAGCGCCTGTGTGTCTGCCTAATTCTTACTCTGTGCGAAGATCTGCCCGACTCGTTTTTGTTTACTTTGTCAAAAGTAAGGCATAACTTTCTAGAGATTAGTAGAACCAATATATACAGCGATTTTTCACATGACCATTTGCGGCATTACTGCCGTATGCTAGTTTCACAAATTCGCCTGGAGATTATTCCATGAACTCTGATTCTTATCAGTCACCTGAACGCTTCGACAGTAAAACAAGCCGCTCTGTCGACTTTAATAGCTATATAAAGCGCTGCTTTGATATTGTTGCGGCTAGCGTTATGATTATCACCTTTCTTCCGCTTTTATTAACTGTCTCTTATTGGCTTAAGTTAAAATATGGCGGATCCATTTTTTTTGGTCACCGCCGCATTGGACGAAATGGCTTGCCATTTAATTGCATGAAGTTTCGCACAATGGCTCCAGACGCAGAAGAGCGTCTGGAGATGATTTTAAACGCAGATTCTAAGCTTCGCCGTCAGTGGCAACGTGATCGCAAACTCGATCCCGACCCAAGGATTATTCCTGGCATTGGCGTGTTTTTACGCAACTCAAGCCTCGATGAATTGCCGCAGTTATGGAATATTTTAGTTGGTGACATGAGCTTCGTCGGTCCACGTCCTGTTACTGAGGATGAACTGCCAAATTACGGCGACTATGTCGGGCATTACCTTGCCGTGCGCCCAGGGTTAACAGGCCCTTGGCAAATTGGAGGGCGGTCAGACGTTAGCTATTCTGATCGGGTGCTTGCGGACGTTCAATACGTCGAAACTGCGTCAGTCGCGACCGATTTCTGGATTTTTGCTAAAACGATTTTCTACTTCGTGACAGGTCGTCTCATGGGCGGGCGTTAACGCGTCGCCATGGTAATGCAGATCCGTGGCCTGTCTGTCGGAAGGGGCTGCATCTACTTCTGATCTTGGCTGAACATACTGCCAATTCCACCAGATGACGACCGGCACACTGACCAGCCAGACACCTAGTATCCAATACCAAGGCGATCCGCCAATCGCGTAATATCCGATTATACCGACAAAACTTGTAAGGCTGAAAGGCATCAGCAAATTGCGCAATAACATCATATGGTATGTCATGGATCGTTTACCACATGTCAAGGTGGTATAAGATGTCCGTGACGTCACTCGCCCCGTTGTCCGGTGATAGGGGTGCCGCCGCACAGGCTCACCACCGTCCGATTGCGGCGGTCGACATTGCCATATGTACGTTTCGCAGAAATTCAGTCTTTGACACGTTGGACAGTATCGCCCGTCAGGCGGTGCCGGGTGGTATCACCCTGTCTGTCATCGTGGCGGACAACGACCATCACCCGCTCTTGGCGGAACAATTGCAGGCGGCGGCGCGGCGCACGGGTCTTGTCATCCGATACGTCCACGCACCGGCCTGCAACATTTCGATCGCGCGCAATGCCTGCCTATCGGCGGCGACAGGTGACGTTCTGATCCTGATCGACGACGATGAACTGGCGGATCCCGATTGGCTGATGGACCTTCTGGAAACCACCAAGCGAAATCAGGCCGGTGTTGTCTTTGGCCCTGCACGGGCGATCTATCCCGACGACAGTCCGGAGTGGATGCGCTGCAACGACTTTCATTCCAACATACCGGCCGCGAACCGCGGTGTCGTCGAAACCGGTTATAGCAGTAACGCACTGCTGGACCTGCGGCTGCCGCAAATCCGGCGTGCCCGCTTTAACGAGGCGTTCGGACGTACTGGCGGCGAAGATACGGATTTTTTCTTTCGTCTACACAGGGCTGGCGTGCCGATGACCATTTCGCATGGGGCTGTCGTGCGCGAACCCGTTGCCCCTAGTCGCATGTCGTTTCGGTGGATTTTGCATCGCAGATATTCGGCCGGACGGATTTACGGCCATTGCGCCATGATCGGTGCATCGATGAGTATGACGGGACTCGCTGTCAGCCGCAGCCTTGTCAAAAGCGGCGTCTGCGGGGTGTGCGCGGCGGCCTTTGCCTTGGCACCGCGGCGAGCGGCATTCTGGATCATGCGCAGCAGCTTTCATTTCGGCGTGGCTGCAGGGGCGCTGCGCGCGCCGCGCCGCGAAGTTTATGGCACCGAATGATGGCGTATGTCCCTCAGCCCAAAACCGTCGCGCTGTTCTACGACGGCTTTGAAAAGCAGGCCCACGATCATCCATTCGGCCGTCTGCGGTCGGATCTGCGCGGGCAAGTTCGGCAAGGTTATCGCGCCCTGCGCGGTGTGCAGCCCTATACGGGGTTCTACACCGCGTTCCTCAATCTATGCCGTAGCCTTCAGGCGCGCGGGATCGAGGTGCGCGTCAACGACTTTAGCTATGCCCGCCGCAACCCCGATATGCCCATTGGATTGTCAGGATACGGCAGCGTTTATGACCGGGTCAATTTACCCAATCCAGCGATGTTTGGGCCAGGCTACGTGCCCGCACCAAAACCCGCATTGGACGTCGTGCAGCAGTGCAATCTTAAGATTGTCACCTTGCCGTCTGAATGGCCCTGCAAGATTTGGCGTCCGACGCTGGGCGACCGGGTCCATCCCATGTTTGTGGCAATCGATACCGATGCGTGGCCCGATCTAGGGGCTGCGTCAAAAGATATAGATGTTCTGATTTACGACAAGTTTCGCTGGGATCGAGTGGCGCGCGTGGCCGACATCCTGACACCCTTGCAGGCGCATTTTGGCGCGCGCGGCTTAAGCTCTACTGTGCTGCGATACGGCCACCATCACGCGCGGCAGTTCCGCGCCGCGCTGACCCGGGCGCGCTGCATGGTGTTTTTGTGCGAACACGAAACCCAAGGGCTGGCCTATCAAGAGGCGCTTTCTTCGGGCGTACCGATACTGGCCTGGGACGAGGGAGAGCTGGTCGATCCTTACGAGCGCAAGATCGCACCGCCGGGGTTAAAGGTATCGTCGGTGCCCTACTTTGACGCGCGCTGCGGCATGACCTTTCAAAAGGCCGATCTTATCACCGCCTTCGACCGTTTCTGGGGGGCGGTGCCGGATTTTGCACCCCGCGACTATGTGCTGGATGAGCTGAGCTTGGATGCAGGGGCATCACGGTTCTTGTCGCTGCTCGGCCGCGTTCATCCGAACTGACAGGCACATCAGCGAAACACGGCGACAGAGGCTTTTAGCGCCCGTCTGTCGCCCAAAAATGTCAGACCGACCCCGATAAGGCTGATAATGATCGCCAGACCAGCATCGCCCCAGCGCCCCAGATCTGCCAGCGCGACGATGACCGGCTGCGCTACGGCCATCGCCGCGGCGATCCCGACTGGCCACAACAACACACGCAGGCAATCGGCCCGTGCAAGCGGTACGATCCGCGCCGCCAAGTGCCAGCCGCGAGGGACCATCGCCAGGCCCCATAGCGTCAATGAAAAGGCCATAAGTTTTAGGCCGCCGAACACAGCCACCGACACCATCGCAATGCGCAGCGCGCCCGACTCCAAGGCGAAACGCACCTGAAGATCGGTGCGTCCCATGGCTCTGAACAGGCACGATAAGCAGACCATCGCCACGGCCTCTAGTGCGAGGCCGGGGATAGAAAGCGCAAAAATCGGGGCGACGGGACGCCATTCATCGCCCAGAAACAGTGAAAAAATACTGTCGCCTGCAACAGCGATCATCGCGAGCGGTGTCAGCATCGCTGCCGCAAGTACATGCATGGCGGCAAGATAGATCCGCGCGATGCCAGCAGGATCATGCAGGTTCTTTGCCATGCGGACATAGACCACGGATGACATCGGCCCCGCCAAGCCCAGCTGCGGCAAGCGCGAAAACCGCTGGCTCATGCTGAACACCCCAAGGGGCACTGGGCCTAATATCCGGCCCACAGCAATCACAGCCCATTGCGCCTGTGTCACTGCGACAAGCGCCACGAAAAGCGTGTCACGGGCGAACACCAGATGCGGCCGCAGCAAGTGGGCTGAGAATGTCAGGCGTGGGCGAAAGTGGGTGAGCCGCAAAATGCCAATCAACCGCACACCGGCCAGCGCCAACTGCTGCGCCACAAGTGCCCAAACGCCAGCGCCGGCCAGCGCAAGGCCCACCGCCAGTCCCAAGGCTATGATCGTCGTTATGACCTGAACACCGGCGATGCGGGTATAGGCCTCGCGCCGCTCGATCTCGGCGTTCGGGGCGGCAGAGATGGCCATGCATAGCGGCACCGGTGCCATCGCCCATAGCAGTCCTGTCAGGCGCGGCTCGGCAAAGAAGGCGGCCCAGATCGGGGCAATCGCGATTACGACAAGCGACAGTGCGACCCCGATAGCAACCAGCAGCCAGAAGACGCTGGACCATTCAACCTCGTCCGTATGGGGGGTGCGGATCAGTGACCGTCCGAGGCCCGCATCGCTGAGCACGCCGGAAAAGACCACAACGGTCATGGCAAGCGCCATCAGCGCGAAATCCTCGATCGTCAACTGCCGTGCGACGATGGGCAGAACCATGATCTGGGACAATGCCAAAAACACCCGCGCCGACACCAGTGACCCGACATTGGCAAAAAAACCTGGGCGCCCCTGCCGCTTGGGGGCAGCTGACGCATCACCGGGCCCATCCCCGGGCGGAGGATCGTTCACGGGCATCCTGCCTAGCCGCCGGACCGGGGGATCGCCGACCAGTCAAGCACGCTCAGCCCCGGCAAATTGGCCTCCGAGATCCAGTCTGCTGTGGCGTAGCCGGGCCAGCAATCGCTGCCGTCGGAAAACTGGACTGGAACATAGGCCGCGCGAAAACGCGCCGTCTGAAATATCCCATCAAACCCTGCGTCAGGCGCAGCGCGCGCGCAGGACCGGTTGAAGGTGGCCACGACCTCTGGCGGGTAGCGCCAGAACGTTTCCAGATCGAAACTGGCATGGTTACGCATCCCGACCTTGATGGGGTTGGCGTGGGCCATCTCGACCCAGTTCAGCCCCAGCAAATCCCGAATTTGTCCGTCATAGGTCAGTGCGATCCCGCCTGCTGGGCCAATCCCGATCACAGGACGCGGTGTGGCTGTGTTCAGGTAGGTGCCAAACGCCGTGCCGCTTTGCACCAGCGCAAATTCTGACTGCACGTCAAAGCGTGCTTGCACGTAATGCACACAGCCCGCTGCAATGGCGACAAGGCTTGCCCCGGTGAATGCAGCCGTCGTTCGGTAAGCGGCAAGGCGGGGTATGGTCAGACCCACGGCCACGGCCAGCACGACAAGCATCAACGGCACCACCGGTTGATAGAAGCGCCACAGGACAAAGTGATCGCCGCCGAGACCGGCATAGACAGCAAACGCACCCAAAACCGTCAGCAGGACCAGCAGCAGCGCCCGCCCCCCCGGCAGGCCATCCCGCAGACGGATAACCGCCACAACCGCCATGACAACGCCCAGCACGGTCAGCGCATCGACGAAAGGCGCACCAAGGATGAAACTTGCCAGATAATGCAGCCCGGCCTTCAACCCGTCGATCAGGTCAGAGGACACCTTGGCGTAGAAAGTATTGGGAAAGGGCTGCCCAAAATAGGACAGGCGGAACGCGGTCAAAACCGCGCAAGACGCCGTAGCCGCGATCGCCACGGTCAGCGCCGTGCGCCACGTACGGGGCGACAGGCACAAGGCGATGATCCCAAGGCCGAACCCCACCGCGATTCCCTCGGGGCGGATCAACGGCAATGCCAGTGCCAGTACAATGGCAAACGCCCGGACACCCGGGACGGCACAGCCTTCGATAACGCGCGCAAGGCAGAGCACCAGCCCCAGTATTGCCGCCGACCACAGCGCCAGTTCCATCATGGTCCAGACCGACCACAGGAAATACCCGGGGCTTGCAAGCAGCGCGGCGATCAGCACCCGGCGTGCGATGGCGACATCACCGCCGCACCACTGCGTCAGCCAGCCGGTCAAGCGCAACGCGGCCAGAACGGCAAGGCTGGTCAAAGATGCGCATAGCGCAAGGATCGCCAGTTCCGGCGCAGGCGTCAAAGCATAGAGCGCTGACAGCGCCCCGACCCACAGGAAGGCGGTCGACCCTTCGACACGCTCTCCTCCGACGTTATAAACGTAGCCGGCGCCCCGGGCGACGTTTTGGGCGTACGACCGTGTGATCGCGGCGTCGTCGATGCCGATCAACGGCACCCCCCCA
The DNA here is from genome assembly GCA_024635625.1 of Loktanella sp. Taxonomy (GTDB): domain Bacteria; phylum Pseudomonadota; class Alphaproteobacteria; order Rhodobacterales; family Rhodobacteraceae; genus Loktanella. Next base: position 20,094 of record JAGXIQ010000148.1, read on the forward strand.
GCCAGCAGGTATGCGATGGCACCGCCGATCAGGGTCAGCACAATGGCAAGCCTTATGTCGGATCCAACGGACATCAGGGGCGCGGTCTGTTGTTTTTGTCCAGACGTCCGGCGCAGCGGCCTAAAGGTTTGGCCTGCAGCGCTGGTGATAGGACGGTTGGACATGGCGGCGGCTCCTAGAACTTCGTGCGCATGAAAATACGCTCGGGCAGGGCGCGGATCACCGTCATCAGCACGCGCCAGCGCAGATCGTAATACACCGTGGCGCGCCGATCATAGGCGCGCATGACACCTTTCGCAAAATCCTGCGGCGACGACGTTAACGCGCCGGGCAGGTCCATCCCGTCGGTCATCGCAGTGCGCACGAAGCCCGGCTTCACCGTCATCACATGCACACCGGTATTGACGTGTTTCTGACGCAGCCCCGAAAGATAGGCCGCGAAACCGGCCTTGGCGGCGCCGTAAATGTAATTCTTGGCCCGGCCCCGGTCCCCGGCGACTGATCCGATACCGATAATGGCACGGGCATCGCCTGCAGCCGCCATACGGGTTGCCATTGCCTCGATCAGCGTGGTGGGGCCGACAAAGTTCGCCTCTGCAATCGCGCGGATGGCTTGCGGGTCTTTTGCATCGCGGTCCTGATTGCCCAATGTGCCGACAGCGCAGACCATGCAGACTGGCAATGGATCAAGGCTGTCAAGGAACGCCGCCTGCGCTGCAAGGTCGGTGACATCTAGCTCATGGGTCGTCACCGGCACGCCGTAGCGTATGCTCATATCCGATGCCTCACGCGCCAGACTGTCCGTGCCGCGCGCAGCCAGCATCAAAGGATGCCCGCGTGCCGCAAACTGTGCGGCGATGGCGCGGGCAATGTCTGATCGCGCACCTACGATCAGCACCGATGCCTTACCTGCGCCGGTCATAGGGCCAGCCTATTGGACAAGAGCGAGCGGAAGGTGTCCGCCGCACCCGTATCGCGGCGAAGCGCACGAAAGCGATCGGCCGCCGCGCCATAGCCGGCATCGAAGGTGGTTCGGGTCATACGACTGTCCTTGCTCAGATATAGCCGCCCGCCGTGCCGGACGACGATCTCGTCTAGCCTGTCGAACAGGGTCAGCGTTTCGGGGGAAAGGGCGAAATCAAGCGCGAGGGTATAGCCTGCGATTGGGAACGACAGCGGGCGTTGCGGCGCGCCGTCACCGAACCGTTTAAGCACGGCCAAAAAAGATCCCGCCCCAGCGGATGAGATCACGTCCAGCAGCGCGAGCAGCCCGTCATAAGAGGTCGCGAGCGGCAAGGCGCATTGATACTGCGCAAAACCGCGCCGCCCATACAGGCGGTTCCAATCTTGGATCGCATCCAGTGGGTAAAAGAACCGGTCATAATCGACCGTTTCTGCTTGGGTCTTTCGCGCGCCGGCTTTGTAGTACAGCCGGTTGAATGCAGCAATAGAGTGGCGATTCAAGGCCCAGCTAGGTGCATCCATCGGCATGCGCCGCTGTTGTCGCGGGGGTAGGCTGAATGGGTTATCGCGCAGCGCGCCTATCAGATCATCCGGCGCTGCGTGTTCGGCCAGCATCACCAAGGATCGTCCCCGCGCAGCCCCCTGCGCCAGACAATCGATCCAAGCGACGGAATAGGTGACGTCGAGATTATCCTCGAACGCCTGCATCGCCTCGGCCAATGAACCGGCAGGGATCGTGCGTTGGATCATGTAGGCCGACGTGACCGGGACCAAGCGAAGAGCCACGGTCAGGATGTGACCGGTCAGCCCCATGCCGCCAAGGGTCGCATTGAACAGGTCTGTATTTTCGTCAGGGCTGCAACGACGCCGCGTGCCATCGGCGCAAGCAAGATCCAGCCACAGGACGTGATCGCCAAAGCTGCCTGCCACATGATGGTTCTTGCCGTGGGCATCCGCTGCCACCGCCCCGCCAAGGGTGACAAACTGGGTCCCCGGCGTCACCGGAACGAACCAGCCGCGCGGCACGAACACGGCCAGCAGATCGGCCAGCGCCAACCCGCCTTCGGCCACCAGCACACCGGTTTTCGCATCGAACGACAGGATGCGATCGCGCGATGCCCCCATCAGCGTCATGTCAGGGTTCATCGCGGCGTCGCCGTAAGCCCGCCCCAGCCCCCGCGCGATTGCCGCACCCTGCGCCGGATCGACTGGCCTGTCCTGCAACGGTGCGGTCATGCAGGCGCGCCGGGGCCAGCGGCCCCATCCGGATAGCGTTTGTTCAAAGCTCATGCCGGGACCTGTTCAGCGGAGTCGGTAGGTACAAACACGAACCGCCGGTCCAGCTGATATTTCGCAATATACCCGACGGCGAGCCCCAGAACTGCGCCAACCTCGCGCATCAGTTGGGTCCCCCAGACCAGCCAGAAGACGTATTCAGTGGCCCAAAATATCGCCGTCGTGACAAGGCCCATCGCGGTATAAAGCGCAAACTGCCGCCCGTGCGTTGCCAACCCGCCGTTCCGGTCGAAAAAGATAAAATACTTATCCAACAGGTATTTCAGCACCAGACCCGCAGCCGTGCCTGCAAGGATCGCGGCAAACAGGCCCCCAGCGCCATCATAAGCCCACAGGCTGACACGCTGGGTCGCTAAGTTCACCACTGTCGATAGAACGGCAAAAAGCCCGTACCGCAAAACCAGCGCCCGGCCGGTCATGTCAGTGATCCCGCAAGGAACAAGGCTGCGATAATGACGAAAATGCCCCGGCTCACCTTGTCTTTTAAGGCAAAAACGATCGGGTCATCGTCCATCTCTCCTCTGAAAGAAATGATGGCCGCGCGGCTGATCCAGTAAAGCAAGAGTGGGCAGGCTAACCACAGGATACCGGGGTTGCCGTACAATCCACGGACGGCGTCGCCGGATATGTAAAGTGCGAGCACAAGAACCGAACAATAGCCGGCAGAGAGCACGACGCCGAGCACCACGGGAATATCGCTGATGCGGTAATCACGCCCGTCAGCGCGCAAGACGCCCCGGTTCACCATGTCAGCCAGCTCTGACTGTCTTTTAACGGCCGCCAGCGACAAGAACAGAAACATCGAAAATGCTAGTAGCCATTCTGATAACATCAGTCCGGTTGCCGCGCCGCCTGCCAACATCCGTGTCGTGTAAAGAGCGCCAAGCATCCAGATATCGATCATAACCTTGCGCTTAAGGTAGAACGAGTAAATCGTTGTTAATGCGACATATCCTATCAAAACGGCAAGAAATAAGGGCTGCACAAGCAACCCGACGATGATGGATGCGGTCAGTAACCCTGCGGCCAAACTGAGCCCTTGCGACACAGGCAAGGTGCCTGCGGCAAAGGGGCGGCGCCGCTTGCGGGGATGGCGCCGGTCGACTTGAAGGTCCAGCATATCATTGATGATGTATATGGCCGAGGCGGCAAGGCAGAATGAAACCATTGCCGCGGATGCAGGCACGAGTGCGGCCATATTATGTGCCGCCAGTGCGGGCACAAGGACCAGCAGGTTTTTCAGCCATTGATGGGGGCGCATCGCCTTTATTGATGCTGCTACCCGCTTTGATCGCGCGGGAAGGGGGGTCAGATGCTCGGTGGGCACATCAAGCCCTGCAATGCGACGATCCATGGCAGGGGTCGTGCCGACTACAATGGCGCGCCGCGCATGGGGCCAGACGTCTAGATCGGCAGCCGAGTCGCCGACATAGTCGAACCCGCCCCGGCCAAACCGTGCGATCAGCCAGTCTGCCTTGGCTTGCCCCGATAGATTAACATCGCCATCCGATCCAATGGCTTCATCAAAAAGGTCGGTGGCTTGCGCCACAGCATCGACCTGACGCTGATCTGCCGCAGACACCAAAAGCACGGATCGCCCCTGCGCACGCGCCTCTTGCGCCAGCGTTACCACTTCTTCTCGTAAGGGTAGTCCTGCGCCATCAAGAACATGCAGATCAGCAAGTCGATGCTTAAAGGTGGCTTTGCCTTGGCGCAGCGCAGGTATCAGATCAAATATCTTGCGCGGCCGTTCAGCGCAAAGCGCCAAAATGCCTTCGTGCAATGTATCCGTCAGGCAAAGCGTGCCGTCCATATCAATGACAAGCGGCGGGTCCGCATTTTTAATTGCAGGATGTTTATCCTGCGGCACATCGCGCACCAGCGGAAGGACATGGGTCAATTCGATCCCCCTTCATATAATGTGTCGACCTCTGTCCCAATCTTCGGCAGAGTGATTATCAATATTTTTAGAACGACTGCGAAAACTGCAGGTCTTAACAAATCTACCCTGACACAGTTTATGCATCAGACGAAACAAATTTACTCATTAAGAGATCCTGAACGAGCCGGAGCACTTAAATTGCCTGATAATTCAGTTCCTGCCACCCCGTTTTCCGCCGTCCGCATTGAAGCTGCCGTGGTCTTAGCTATTGGCCTGGCGCTCTTCGTTTGGAATTTCTACGCAAACCGATATTTCTATCACGACGATGCGCTGATTTCGCTGCGCTATGCGATCAATTTCGTGACCTCTTCTGATCTGTCGTGGAACTCAGGGGACCGGGTCGAAGGATACACTAACTTTCTGCATCTGATCGCCGTTGCCGGGTTGATTGATCTTGGAACCGATCCGGTCGTCGCATCTCGTCTTGTGAACGCGTTGGGGGCGGCCGGTTTGCTGGCCGCGGTTTGGATTGGGTTAAAGCATCTGTTGCCAGCCCCCGCAGATGCACCTGCGCGGATGCTTGGTGTGGCGGGGGTTCTGGGCGCAGTCACTGTCCCGGTTTGGATCCTCGGCGGCCTCGAAACGATACCGGCAGCGGCATTCTTAACGGCTGGGGTGGTATCGCTACTTTCAAGTTTCGGCGTGGTTCATCCCGAGCGTCTGCGCGGAGCAATCATCGGAGGTGTTTTCTTTGCCTTAGCCTATTTGACCCGGCCTGATGCCGTCATGATGAACCTCGCCGCGGGATTGGGTGTGCTGGCCTTTGGGCGAGCCAGCTTTTGGCGGCGGTTCGCGCAGTGTTTCATCGTCGGCGCGATCCCGTTGATGGTCATCGGCCTGCATGTGTGGTGGCGGACCGGGTATTACGACGATCTGCTGCCGAACACCTTTCACGCCAAGGTGGGCGTCGATCTGGCAACGCGCATGGCCGATGTCTGGCGCTATCTGTATCGCTCTGCCGTATTGGCGATCCCGGCGGTGACATTGGGCGTTTTGATGCTGCCTCTTATTTTAGGTCGGCGGATCTGGCGCATGCGTCTTGGCCGGACAGCCGCCTATTTGGCGGGCTGCGTCTTGGCGCAGGGGATCTACGTCATCTGGTCGGGTGGTGATCACATGCCTGCGGCACGTGTGCTGGCCGGAGTGATCGGACCGGGATGTCTGCTGCTGGGTCTTGGCGCGGCGACGCTTGGTCGGGGCGCACGCCAAATTGTCATCATCGCTTCACTATCAGTCATGGTCCTGGCCGCGTTCCAATCCCGGCCGCTGGGCATGAACCCCGCGGCGTATATCGGCCGTATTGTCGGTTCGTACATCGCTGACACCTGGCCAGAAGGATCGGTCGTCGCGCTGAATACGGCAGGGTCGACGCCATTTATGGCTCAAAATAATGTTTATATCGATATGCTCGGCTTGAATGACCGAGAGATCGGAACCCGCGAAGATGTTCCGATCCGCACGGCAAGACAAAGCATGTCCGGCCATTCAAAAGGCGACGGCGCGTCGGTCCTGCGCCGCACACCCGACTATATCATTCTGGGACCGGCAGAGGGGCGACCTGCCACGGATCCATGGTTTCTTTCCGATTTGGAAATCTCCGAAAGCCCCGACTTCAAGGCATGCTACGCAATGCATCAAATCGAGTTGCCACGCGACAAAAGCTGGCCCGCAGGACCTGCGCCGGTCCAAGCGTCACTGACGTTTACATACTATAAACGGATGTGCGGGGCTGCTTCGTGAGACTTAGGCAGCAACGCTCTGTAAGTTGCTGTAGACATGTAATTATTTTTCAATGGTGGCAGCTTAACTGAATTTAGCTGCATGAGGCATCCATGTTACATAATCTTCATTATACGTTTTACATGTGTACGCGCAAAGTTAGAATGTCTCACATCTGCAAAGTAGAAGTGTCACACTTCCCTCTTGATCAAGCAGGATTGGAGTGTGGCCGTGGGATTGATGATCATGAGCGAGCGCGAACTGAACCGCATTGAAGTACTGAGCCAAGTGACACGCGGCGTGA
>JAGXIQ010000149.1 GCA_024635625.1 Loktanella sp.
AGCGCGAGAGCGGGTGGGCACCGGTTTTGCGGGCAGTTCCTGCTTAGACCCTGCGCCGCCCCGACGCAGACCCAACCGAAACGACTTGTTAGATACCTGCTTCGGTGACTTGTCCAAAGTCCGTGCAATACCGGCCATGCTTTCGCCAGCTTCGAACCGCTTGCGCAATTCGACGACATCATCCTCTGACCATTCGCTCGCAATCGCACTGCGGTTATCGATCACTGGTGCCAGGTCATCCGGGCAAGCATCGTCGGCAGATTCTTCAGCTGGCGCTGGCTCAGCTGCAGACACCACAGCTGCCAGGCCAATTTCAGGCGCAACATCGGATTGTCCGTCGATAGGCTTGACCTGTACGTCGGCAGACATTCCGGCCTTCGCCCCGCCCTGCATCATCACATGGAGCGACACACTGGCCGGCTCGACCTGCAACGACACGGCGTAGGGGGCGTCGGCCGTACCGCCTTTGAGGACATGACGGGCCAGCAGCAGCACTTCCAAACGCAATGCTGCTGCGGCGCATATTTCGGATTGGCGCTCGATATGGCCGTCGAGAATTTTTAAATTGGTCAAGCGCAATCCTCCGTTCCTGTCGAACTGGCTATGCAGGTTCCAGCAGCGGCGTGAGCCGCGCGCACGCGGGCAACTGCGACCTCGAAATGTTCAGGATTAATCTCGATGCCAATGCCGCGGCGGCCTAACTGCATCGCGGCGACCATCGTCGCCCCTGCCCCCACGAAGGGGTCCAGCACCAGGTCGCCCGGTGCCGTCGAATTCCCGATATAGTGGGCCATCAACGCGACCGGCTTTTCGGTCGGGTGCTTTGTCTGTCTAGGGGCGTTCAGCTCAAACGACTGCTTTGATCCGCAGTCGTTGATCGCCTTGGCCTGCCCCTTCCAAAGGTACAGCGTGAACTCCAGGTTCTTCATGTACCAGCGGTTGCGGGTGGCGCGGACCTTGTCCCAGACCAGGAGGTTGTGGAACTTCCAGCCGGCTCCGATGAAGCCGCCATGCGCCGCGAACAGGTTCTTGTCGTTCGACATGATGTAGGCGTCGGCATCCGGCTTGCAGGCGCGAAAGATTGGTCCGCCAATTTCGGACCAGCGTACTGTGGCCATGAGGTTCCCATCGTTCGTGTAGGAATCCTTGCCAAAAATGCCGCCCATGACCTGCGTCGCGTTTCCGCCAGAGGTCAGGACATATGGCACGTCAGTGACAACGCAGTTCGCGCAACCCTGAAGGTGCGGCAGGATCTGCATCGCATCGCCGAGATAGAGCGTGATTGGCCCAATATCGATCCGGCGCAACCACGGCATTTGATGTGATGCATCCGTCATGAGTGCACCCGAAATAAATGGAGGGCACGTCTTTGCGACAGCCTGGCCCCCCCGGTCAGGCCCCGGACCACAGGGTCTGTTAATGACGTCGCGACGTTGGATTTGCCGGTAAAAGCGGGTGCGGCGACATCCCCAGACAAGCCGCACCCGAGAGTTTGGGGCGCAGTCGCCCCCGGCAGACGCAGGTCAGGCAGTGACCGCGTCGACACGATGGTAGCCGGCATGCCAGCCCCTATTGCGGGGGAAAGAACACAGGTCATGCCGCGCCCTTTCCGGAAAGTTTTCTGAGGCGACGGGCAGCCGAAGCTGCCCACCCCTCCCCGGCGCTGACCAGCACCGTCATCGACCAGCGCCGGCCGATCGTTGCGACGTGCGCCGCCGCCCAGAATTCGGTTCCGTAGAGCCGACCCCAGGCGGGGCTGGTCACCTGCCAGAATTTGCCGGTGATGACACGCCACCACATTAGCGCCCGCCGAACGCGGCCAGAGCCGCATCGTGCATGTCGGGATCGGCAATAGCGCGGGCTACAACCCAGCCCTGCGGCGCGTTCGCTCCGGTCCACCAGTTTTCAGCCGTCGACGGATCGACCCTGAAGACGAGCGCAGCCTCGGCCGCACTCTCAAAGTTGGATTGAATAAAATCACGCCATGTTTCGGCGAACTGCTGGCGGTACGTCAGCACTTCAGATCGTGCGGAAAACTTTCGGCAAGACATTCCGGTAGCTCCTTTCCTATGTCTGTCTTGTGAAGGATCAGACATGGAAACAGCAGAGGATGGGGCGGCGGCAGTCATGTCGCCGTTCTGATTCGACAAAGACGCGCGGCGCATCATGCGGCCTCTCCACTTGTATGCCGGGCGATGCTTTGAACATTCGAGCTTCCGGACGAGGCTGCATGCATGGAAACTATCAGTTCAGCGTCAACAGCAAGGCCGCGGGCAATGGCAGCATTCAAGACGTACATCTGATATGTCGCGCGGATCGATCCGTTAGCAGCCCACTTATGGACCTGATCTGGTGTCACTCGGCGCACAGATACTGGAAGAAATGCATTAATCTCATCCGCCAGGACCTTTCGGCTAGGCCAGCAATCGATCAAAGATTTTACATCATGAATGTCCATAACGAACAGCGTTATGGAAGTTTCTTCCATTCGTCAACGATGGATGAAACTTCAATGGAAAAAACTTCCACAGGTAGTACGTCATGAATATGACTATAGATAATCAACTCGTCAGTGAACGCTTAGAGAATGTCCGTGAAGCGCTCGGTCTCTCAAAAGGCGATTTTTCGAAATCGATGGGACTTGATCCATCCAGTTACTCGAAAATCATTAAATGTGAGAAACCGCTTAAAGCCGACCATGCCGCGCTTCTGTCTGAGAGATGGGGTGTAACGATGGATTTTATCTATCGCGGGCGTCTATCCGATCTCCCTGAGAACTTAGCTATCACTTTGCGGCAGAGCCAAACCCAACGCCATCGGTAGACTTGATCGATCGATCTGCCAGACAGACGCGAAACGAAAAACAAGAAGCGATCATCTGCACTGTGTAGCTTAGTCATCTTACCTCCCGTTCAAGTTGTTCTACATTCGTTCTGCCTGACCCGATAGTCAAATCTTGAATATAATGGAAGTTTTGTCCATTATTTATTTGACAATGGACATATCTTCCATTCTTGATGCCCCATCATACCCGATGGAGGCCAAACATGACGAACCTGCAGACCATCCCCGCACCCGCACCCAACGGCACAACATTCGCCCAGTGGTTCCTATCCCATTATCAGCACGGCGACAGCGATAGCCGCACATCTGCAATTCGTGCTGCTGTTGCATCTGGCTATGGCCGATGGATCGCACCGGACGACGGCAACATGAGCCGCCGCCCCGCGACGCACCAGCACGAGATCACCGTTCTCGATATCACCGCCGTCGGCGCATGTGCTGAAGAAGCGGTCCGCAACTGGTTCAAGGTTGCCAACATCATCATCCCACAGCCCGTTGAGCTAAATCCTGATCCCAATACCATGCTGGAGATACGGCGCTTTGCTTTGTGCGAAATCGCCAGCCGGTTCAACGTAGCCCCACAGGTGGCGGCATGATGCCCGGCAGCATCGGCGATGCCGTGGGCGTGTTTTTCTGTCTGGCAGCCTTTAGCTGCTGGGCCATCGCAATCCGGTTTTCGGTCAAAGGCCTGATTGAAGTCGTAACAGGCATAAAGTCAGCCAATTACGACGAATACGGCGATACAGACAGCGGCACCTGCGCCGTACTGTTCGCCGGTGGCTTTGTGCTGTTCATGCTGTTCCGGGTGGCGGTCGCATGAATGTAGCGAACGGACCAGAGCCTGAAATTAAACGGTCTAACGACCGCCGGCGACACGTCGCCAGAGGCCATCGCCAATTTGGACAGATGCCTCAACCGCGCGGCTCATTTAGTCGAGAATGCACCCCAGTTTGCCCCCTCGGAGGTATTGGTAAAGGGGTTCCTACGCTTGGCCATCAGTCAGATGGCCGAGCGGTAGAGTTGTTTGGTCGACTAGCGAGCGAAAGACAGCATCCGTTTGATGGTCGCAAAAAAACCTGTGTGTACGACGTCGCTGCAGTCATTCAACAGCGGGAACCGATCAGCCTTCCTTGCAACGCGGGCAGCGCCGTCGTCACCGCCAATCGTATACTGCACGCCTTCGTACGCGGTCAGCTTCAGAACCTGGTCCATCCGGTAGGTCACCAGCGAACCATCGCTCATCGACCTTCCCCTGAAAAACGTCACCCCATCTGCAGAAAACTTAGAGCTGACAGTCACGCGACGTTTGGAAACCTCACCAACTATGTTGCGATACTCGACGTCGAATGTGCGCCCGACGATTTCGGGCTTCGTAGTCTCTGTTCTCATAAACATACCCGTGGGTGATTCTTTGAGCTCGGCTATTGGGCAAATGTGGCCGAATTTTGTCAAGACGGTACCAGCAAGCAGCTTATCGCCCATCGCCACTGCCAGCCTAACCTGAACCCGAAAGGACCCTAAATGGCCAAGTCCCCAACTCAAGAGCTGTCGCCGCAGGCGAAGGCCTATGCCGATAAGCAACGTGCTGCCAAGCCAATGAAGGAAGACCCTGCTGATAAGGAAACGCGGGAGAATACCTTCCGTGTCACCGCCGACGAGCTAATCGGATTTATTGAACGCCAAGAGCGACTGATAGCTGAAATGACCGATCTGCGGGATGACCGCAAAGAGGTGCAAAAAGAAGCTAAGGGCCGCGGCTACAATGTTGGCGTTATCAATCAGATCATCAAACTCCGCGCCATGGACAAAGCGGGCCACGCAAAGCGCCGGAGCAATGCAGAGGATCTAGAACTCTACATGTCCGCCACGGGAATGGACTTATGACCAAGAACAAGCTCTCCGACCTTAACGATCACTTATTCGCCCAGCTCGAACGACTGTCCAGCGAAGACATGTCCATCGAGGACATCGAAAAAGAGGTCAAGCGCGCCGGCGCAATGGGTCAGGTCGCAGACAAGATCACCGGAAATGCGGATTTGCAGCTTAAAGCTGCGAAACTGTTTGCCGATCATGGCGAGAAGATGCTGCCTATGTTGCCGCAGATCGGAAACGGCCAGCGGAGCGCGTCATGAAGGGCCGTCAAATCCCATACAGCGAGGCTGAGCTGCTGTTCATCGAGAAGCTGTCGAAGATGCCGCGTCGCGAGCTGCACCAAGCGTTCTGCGACTGGACCAGACGGACGGACGTGTCGATCGATGCCATCAAGCAGCTCTGCCATCGCAAAGGTTGGATGACCGGCCGCACAGGTTGCTATGTCCCAGGTCAGACTCCGTCAAACAAGGGCAAGAAGATGCCCTACAATCCCAACACCGCCAGGACCCAGTTCAAGCCGCGCCAGCTGCCCCACAACTATCGCGGGCCCGGACACGAAAGGCTCGACGATCGGGATGGCTATGTCGTCTTGATCGTCGCCGAGACAAACCCGCACACCGGCGCGGCGACCCGCCCCGTTCATAAACATCGCTGGCTCTGGGA
>JAGXIQ010000150.1 GCA_024635625.1 Loktanella sp.
AACACTCCTTAACGTGTGTTTACCATGAGTATACTCGCTGTTTCCGCTAACTATACGGCAGTATATAACAGCTAGCCTTCGTGGCGCTCGTTTAGCGAAGGGCTTAGCTCTAAGGTTAATAAATAACCAAAAAGCACCAAGGGCATCAATGAAAATGGGACGGATTTGGAATGCGACGGCGATCGGCGCGCTGTTTTGTATGGCAGGCTATGCGACGATTGCAAGCGCACAGGACGTGCTACTTACGGTAACCGTTGATGAGGTCAGGCACGAGTTCAGTTTGGATGACCTAAAGGACTTTCCGGTTTCGAACATTGAAACGACGACAATCTGGACAGATGGATTGCAAGTGTTTGAAGGCGTTGCAGTTCAAGCATTGTTGGACTCGTTAGATGTGACGGAAGGTACAATCAAAGCCACGGCAATCAATGAATATGCAGTTGATATCCCGGTATCGGATGTCGTCGAAAATGGGCCTGTGGTTGCATATTATAATAATGGTCAACCGATGTTGCGCCGCGAGAAGGGGCCGCTTTGGATTGTCTATCCATATGACAGTGATCGGGCCTATCAGACCAAAACGATATATAATCGTTCAATCTGGCAGTTATACCGCCTTGAAATAAATCGATAGTTTGCAGGATAGCTGATGTTTAGCGAATACATGCCCCAGGCAAGATATAAGATTTCTAACTACTTTTCAGCCATAGCGATCGTCGTTGGTACATCCATCGCTGCGCCTATTGGGGCGAGTGTTTGGTTCCAAATTCAAGCGATCGGAAGTGCGCAGCAGGATAATGCGGCATGGGTTTTTTCGCAGCTGGAAGTTGAGTATCTTAAGACGCGGCGTGCGATTGAAGTGGCGCGTTCTGGGACTGACGCGGACCTAGATAATTTACGCAAACATTTCGACATGTTGTACAGTCGCACCGACATCGTGGGCCGGGTAAAGAACAACACGGTGTCGCAGCCGGACATCACCCTTTTGCGCGATATATTAGACCGTCAACTGCCTTTGATCGAGGCAGGGAATGCGCGTCTTTTGACCGATCTTGACATTTTCGAACGTGCGCTCGTCGAAATTGAAGACCTTCCAAGGCAAATTTCTATAACATCTCGTTCGCAAGCAGCAGACATTTCAGAAGCCGAACGCCAGAAAATTATCAGGCTGATCGGGATACTCGCGTTTATCGTTGTTCTCGTTGCAATTTTACTTGTCGGAATGTTCCTTCGGCTGTGGTGTCAGAAAAGGACCCTCAAGCGAAAGTCGATTGAAGCACATGAAACCCAGCTTCGGCTGGCGACGACGCTGCGGGCGTCTCTTGATGGAATTGTCGTTTTCGACGACCATGGCATTATCCGCGATTTCAATGGCTCGGCCGTGGACATCTTTGGTGTGCCTAAAAACGTCGCTATCGGACGGAGTTTCGTTGATATTCTATTTCCTGAAGAGGGGCGTGAATTTCAGCAAAAAAGACTTGATGCCTTTAGGGAAACCGGGATTCTGCACGTTGCAGAGAAAGGGCGTCTAGAGGCGGAAATGATAGATCAGACGGGGCGTCTTTTCCCTGTAGAGCTATCCGTGACGCTGGCCGAGACGACCGAAGGTCCAATCTTCGTCGCCTATGTGCGCGACATCACCGACAAAGTGCAAAAAGAGGCAGATATCCTTCATGCGCGCGATCAGGCCCTTCAAGCTTACCGCGAAAAATCCCGTTTTTTCGCAGTCATGAGCCACGAGATGCGCACGCCTTTAAACGGGCTTCTTTCGGCGATCCATCTTCTTGATGACGGTAAGCTAGATGCCAAACGTCAAGGTTTTCTGAATGCTGCGCTTACGTCAGGTGGGATCCTTTTAGGGCACATCAACGACGTTCTTACGATTGAAAGCACCGAGGCCGATACCGAAGATCATAGATTTCATCCATGTGATATCATGTCGCTGACATCCAGCATGGTAGACCTGATGAGACCCCTTTCCGAGGCATCGGGATCGACGCTTCATATTGATCAGGTCGGGCTAGACGATCGCCTTATTCTGACCGCCCCAAGATCAATTCAGCAGATTGTCCTGAACCTGCTCAGCAATGCGACAAAGTTCAGCCCAAATGCCGATATTACCCTTCGTGCATTTTATGACACGGCGGTTGAGGGTGAAGTCTCGCTTCATTTAGAAGTCATAGATGAAGGTCCGGGAATACCAGAGGACGACATTGGACGTATTTTCGAAGATTTTGTGTCGCTCGATAACCGGTACGAACGTCGCACCAGCGGGACGGGCCTTGGTTTGGGAATCGTCAAGCGGTTGGTCGATACATTGAGCGGTGAAATCAGGTGCGAATCTGAAATCGGGCATGGCAGTCGATTCATCGTTGATCTTCCCGTCACAATGGTCGGCGAAACAGATATCTTTAACGCGGCCCCCCAGGAAACCTGCGCAGCACCCAAAGCACCACATGTTGCGTTGAATATTCTGGTCGTGGACGACAACGAAATCAACCGAAGCCTATTAAAAGAAATGCTTCAGCGGCTTGGCCATACGGTTGTAACAGCCGATGGCGGACAAACGGCCATCGCGTTCGACAAGCAAAAGAAGTTTGATACGATCCTGATGGATATCTCTATGCCGGGCATTAACGGTATTCAGGCGACGGAAGCTATTTTGAATGGCGACGGGCTGAACAAAGAGACTCCGATCATCGCCGTCACGGCCCACGCCGCGCAGCAAGAACGTAGCAGATTTCAATCAGCCGGCATGGCGGCCGTTCTATTGAAACCCTTGGACAGCGCGGCTTTGCAAGCAGCACTTGCGGGAACTGCGGCGGTCGGCGGATTTGCCAAGAATGATCAGACGTCCATGATGCAGCCGTTTATTGACGAAGCCCAAGTCGCTGAAATCTCTGATTTGCTTGGACACGACCGATTTTCGGATCGCATTGTGGATTTCATTCGCTACATGGATAAGGAAGTTCCAATTCTCATAGAGACTGAAACGCTTGAAACGTTGCAAAGCCGTGCGCATGAATTTGCTGGCATGTGTGGAATGCTGGGCGCAAAGCGGTTGCATGGTCTGCTGGGCGATATCGAAACGGCCTGCAAAGAAGGTGAGGATACTGTCGCGCGTGATGCCGCCCAAGACATACCTTCAATTTGGGATTGTACGCGCATGGAGTTTATCAAGCGTATAAAGAGATAATCTTTCAGCGGATTTGACGAATGCGAGAATCTGTTCCCAAAGCTTGCAGAACGATTTGGCGGTGTATCGATGATCGTTAAAACCGCCAGTCGGCGGCGACACGACAACCATATCCCCAGTGTAGCCGCCGATCTGCCATTGCGATCTTGATGGCTCCGGGCTGCAATGGCCCTTGCGCAACCCGCTATTGTTCAGGACAATCGCGGTCATATGTCCAAGCCATTTTCATTTCGCCTAGACCCCCAAGTTCCGACGTTTGACGATGCGGCTCCGCTGGCCGTGATGGATGCGGAATGCGCGATCTGTAGTTGGGGTGCGCGGATGATCCACCGCTTGGACCGCAGCGGAACTGTGCGCATCTGCCCCGTGCAGACGCCGCTTGGTGCGGCGCTGATGCGGCACTATGGGCTTGATCCAAGTGACCCCGCGTCGTGGCTTTTCATTGATGCCGGCGTTGCGCATCAGGACTTTGACGCCGTGGTTCATGCCGCGCGCAGCTTTGGCGGCTGGGGGCGGCTGGCTGCGGTGTTGTTGATTATGCCAAAACCGTTGCGGGACTGGCTTTACCGCCGCCTTGCCCGCAACCGCTATGCCATTTTCGGCAGGGGTGACATGTGTGCGCTGCCGGACCCTGCATTTCAAAAGCGGCTGCTGCGGTGAAGGTCTTGTTGCTGGGCGGATATGGAGTTTTTGGCGCACGCTTGGCCAAATTGCTGGTCATTGACGGGCACGATGTCTGCATCGCGGGCCGCTCTCTGCGCGCTGCCCAAACCTGCGCGGCGGACCTGGGGTGCCGGGCTATCCAGATGGACCGCAGCCAAAATCTGGGGGCGCTGACGGCGCATGACGTCGTCATCGACGCGGCAGGCCCGTTTCACACCTACGGCGACGACCCCTACCGTTTGGCCCGCGCGGCGATTGCAGCTGGTGTCCACTATCTTGATCTTGCGGACGATGCGGGTTTTTGCGCTGGTATTGCGGCGCTGGATACGGATGCCCGCGCGGCAGGGGTTTGCGTGCTCTCTGGCCTGTCGTCGGTCCCGGCGCTGTCGTCCGCCGCCGTGCGCGCCCTTGCAGGGGGCGAGGTGCCAAGCGTCATTGATACCGCGATCCTGCCCGGCAACCGCGCGCCGCGCGGGTTGTCTGTGATGCAGTCGATCCTGTCGCAGGCCGGGCGGCCGATGCCCCTGTGGCGCGGCAACCAGTGGGAACGGGGCTTTGGCTGGTCCAGTCCGGCTGATTATACCTTGCCGGGCGGGCTGGTCAGGGAAGGTTGGCAAATCGCCGTGCCAGACCAGCGCCTGTTCCCGGCGCATTTTGGCGCTGAAACGGTCCGCTTTCGCGCTGGGTTAGAGCTTGGCGTGATGCGATACGGCCTTGCGCTGTTTGCCGGGCTGCGCCGTCTGTGGCCCTTTGCTGTGACGCTGCCGCTTGTGCAGGTCTTTAAGGGGTTGGCAGGCGCACTTAGCCCTTTCGGCAGCGGGCGGGGCGGTATGTCCGTATCGGTCACGACCCCGCACGCGCACCGCAGTTGGTCCCTGATTGCCGAGGATGGCGACGGTCCCTACATCCCCGCCATTCCCGCGCGCGCCTTGCTGCGCCGCTCAAGTTTGCCCATCGGCGCTGGCCCCGCGCTAGAGGCGATAACACTTGCCGAGGCAGAGGCCGCGATGTCTGATCTGGCGGTGACGACAAAGCGCGAAGAGGTGCCAACCACCTTTATGCTCGAACGGGTTTTGGGGCCAGAGTTTAAAGCTTTGCCAGACGCGCTCAATGCGATCCACCAGACGGTGGTGGTCTCGCGGTGCCAAGGGCGCTGCGTCGTTTTACGGGGCAGCGGGTTGTGGCCGCGCCTGCTTTGCGCCGTCTTTCGGTTCCCGCCCGCGCAGCCTGATGTGGCCGTGGCGGTCACCAAAACCGTCACCCCGCACGGCGAGACGTGGGAGCGCCAGTTCGGCCAGCACCGGTTCAAATCTCATTTGTCGGTCAAATCCGGCAAGCTGCTCGAGGCCTTCTGGCCGTTCTCTTTCGTGATTGGATTGCAGCTGCGCGGCGGCGCGCTGCACTATCCGGTGACAGCGGGACGCATCGGCCCAATCCCCTTGCCGCGATGGCTGCTTCCAACGTCAGAGGCGCGCGAGTTTGTGTCCGGCGGGGTATTCCACTTCGATGTGGCGCTTCTGGCCCCCATCACCAAAGGTCTGATGGTGCGCTACTCTGGCAGCCTCATCGCCAAAGAGCGCGGCAATCCCCTTTCGCCGCCGGACGATCTGTTGTGACTGCCCGCCGTGTTTGACACTGCGCTTCACGCATTTGGGGCAGGGCGAACGGATCGGCAGGCAAGGGCGATCCGCTTCTGCTGGGACTGTTGGCACCGAAACTTGCCTGTGGATTGAGCAGCAAAAAGGGCCGCCTTGCCTGTGCAACGCGACCCTTAGATCAGCTAATTTAACGATGCTGCCGTTCTGCGTGGATTTAGTCGCGCGGCGGCCGCGCCCGTCTGCGCCGCTTGCCGTCCGCATCCACCGATCCGCCGCCGCCAAGGTTAAAGCTGACATCCGGCAAGGTGACGACACCCATCAGATTGGGAAAGCCGTCGGTGGCATGGGGGATGGCGTTGGCATTGACGAAGTGTTCCTGAAACTTCGGCGCGATTGCCGTTTCAACCTTGGTGATCTGCCGCACGACCTGCGCAATATCGCGCCGCGCCGCGACAGAGCAGAGCGCGATCCGCGCGCCGGTGCCCGCGGCGTTGCCGGCGGATGTGACTTTATCCAGCGGCGCGTCTGGGATCATCCCGAGCACCATCGCGTGCTTGGGGCTGATATGCGCGCCAAAGGCACCGGCCAGCGTAATCCGGTCCACGTGGTCCACACCCATTTCGTCCATCAACAGCCGCGCCCCGGCATACAGCGCCGATTTTGCCAGCTGGATCGCGCGGATATCGCCCTGCGTCACGGTGATCAGCGGACCACCTGCCTGCGTGCCATCGTGCAGCACATAGGCGTGGGTGCGCCCCGTCTCGACGCTGCGCACAGTGCCTGTCTGATCGGCAGAGCCAATCAGGCCCTTGTCGTCCAAAATCCCCGCCATGCGCATCTCTGCCACGGCCTCGATGATGCCGGACCCGCAGATACCGGTGATCTGGGGCGTGCCGAAATCCGCGTCCGTGGACCACAGATCGCTGCCGATGATCTTGAAACGTGGCTCTTTGGTCTCTGCGTCAATCTCGACCCGCTCGATCGCGCCGGGTGCGGCGCGCTGGCCGGAGCTAATCTGCGCGCCTTCAAACGCGGGGCCGGTGGGGGATGAACAGGCCAAAACGCGGGTTTTATTGCCCAGCAGGATTTCTGCGTTGGTGCCGACGTCGACGATCAACACAAGGTCGTCGGACTTGCCCGGCTCTTCTGACAGGGCCACAGCCGCCGCGTCCGCGCCGACATGGCCCGCGATGCAGGGCAGGATAAAGACCTGCGCCGCGTCATTCATCGCCGTCAGTTCCATGTCGCGGGCGGGCAGGGCCATCGCATCCGATGTGGCCAGCGCAAAAGGCGCTTGACCCAGCTCGACCGGGTCGATGCCAAGCAGCAAATGGTGCATCACGGGGTTGCAGACAAACAC
>JAGXIQ010000151.1 GCA_024635625.1 Loktanella sp.
CCCTTCGACCATCATTTGGAGCCTTGAAGTCGTCCTTGTCATGTTCGCGTGGCTTGTGTTGTTTGGGATCGCTTATGGTTTCAAGGTGACGGCCCATCTGGGTGTGGACGCCATCACTAACATGCTGGAACCCAAGCCGCGTAAGGCTGTAGCCTTGCTGGCCGGCGCACTCTGCATCATCTATGCGCTTCTGTTCCTCAAAGGGGCCTATGACTACTGGGCGCCCTTTGCCGATCTTCCGCCCACGTCGGGTCGCTGGTTCCCTTGGGGGTTTGATACCTCGGTCCGTTCCGGTTCTTTCTTTGAGACGGACCAAATCCCCATGCCAGACTGGCTGCGGTTTTTAGAGCCGATGATAAACTACGACGAACGCTATTCGAAGCTGCCACGCTTGATCCCCTACACGATGCTACCCATTGCTGCCGTATTGATCCTGTTCCGGATCGTTCAGGCTGTTTGGCGCATCTGGACGGATCAATCCCCCAGCCTGATCGTTTCACACGAAGCCGAAGATGCCGTGGCCGAGGCCGCCCTTCTGAACAAGGACGCTTAAACCATGGACGTGCTGTTTCTTTTTGTGATGATCATCAGCTTTCTGTTGATCGGTGTGCCGATCGCTGTGTCTCTTGGCCTTGCTTCAATCATCTTTCAGTTGATGTTCTCAAGCACGTCGCTTGGAGCGGTCGCGCAGTCGATCTTTCAGGCCATGGCTGGGCATTACACGCTGTTGGCAATCCCATTCTTCATCCTTGCCTCGTCCTTTATGTCCACAGGCGGGGTGGCCAAACGTATCATCCGCTTTGCCATTGCATGCGTGGGACACCTGCAAGGCGGCCTTGCCATCGCGGGCGTTCTGGCCTGCATGATCTTCGCTGCACTCTCCGGCTCTAGCCCTGCCACCGTGGTTGCGATTGGTTCAATCGTGATCGCGGCCATGACGAAGGCTGGGTACACTAAGGACTTTGCCGCGGGCGTGATCTGTAACGCCGGTACGCTTGGTATCCTGATCCCGCCCTCTATCGTGATGGTTGTCTACGCCTCTGCTACCGACGTCAGCGTCGGGCGCATGTTCCTTGCGGGCGTCATCCCGGGCTTGCTTGCTGGTCTGATGCTGATGGTCACAATCTACGTGATGGCCCGGATCAAAAATATGCCATCCGGCGAATGGGTCGGCTGGGGCGAAGTCACGGATTCGTTTCGCGATGCGCTTTGGGGGCTTGGTCTGATCGTCATCATTATGGGTGGCATCTATGGCCACCCTTGGGTTTCGCTGGATCCGGTCGCCATCTATTGGAAATCCGGTGCCTTCACCCCGACAGAGGCCGCTGCCGTTGCTGCGATCTATGCCTTCTTCGTAGCATCCTTTATCTACCGCGATATGGGCCCTCTGCATCAGGGGCCGGGCAAACGTCCGTTGCCGCTGTGGCGCAAGCCCATCGCCATCGTCACGGCATTCTTTCACCGCGATACCCGCGATACCCTGTTTGAAAGCGCCAAACTGACCGTCACCCTGATGTTCATTATCGCCAACGCGCTGATCCTGAAGCAGGTGCTGACGGACCAGCAAGTTCCGCAGGAAATCGCCAATGTGATGCTGACGGCGGGTCTTGGACCGATCACTTTTCTGATTGTAGTGAACGTTATCCTGCTGATCGGCGGGCAGTTCATGGAGCCCTCTGGCCTGATCGTCATTGTTGCTCCGCTGGTGTTCCCTATCGCGATTCAGCCTGGCATCGATCCGATCCACCTTGGCATCATCATGGTCGTCAACATGGAGATCGGAATGATCACGCCGCCTGTCGGTCTGAACCTATTCGTGACCTCTGGTGTGGCGAACATGCCGATGATGGCCGTGGTGCGTGCGGCTTTGCCATTCCTCGCCGTTCTCTTCGTGTTTTTAATCATGATCACATACATCCCGATCATCTCGACTTACCTGCCGAATTCGGTGATGGGACCCGAGACAATCATTAAATAGTGAAATGGGACGCGACCGTGTGCGGTCGCGTCCCATTTTATGATCCGGCAGCTAAGTACTCCTGAGGTCAGAGCAACTTTACCTCATGTCCTCAAGCGTTTTCTAAAGCTGTTATAATGGGGGAGAAGTCTTCGGCTTTTAGGCTTGCGCCGCCCACCAATGCTCCGTCGACGTCAGCGACAGAGAATATCTCGGCCGCGTTTGAGGCCTTAACCGAACCGCCGTACAGCAGTCGCACACCTTCTGCCTCGCGCATCATGTCGCGCAATGCACCGCGCAAGGTACCATGCACCTCTCCGATTTGGTCGAGCGTTGGAACTTTGCCGGTGCCGATTGCCCAAACTGGTTCATAGGCGATGACAGTGTTCGCCGCCGTCGCACCCGCAGGTAAAGAGCCTTTCAGTTGCGCCGTCACGACCGCCAGCGCCTTGCCTGCTTCGCGCTGTGCCAGCGTTTCACCCAGACAAATTATGGCGATTAGCCCCGCCGCGTGGGCAGCCAGTGCCTTGGCCGCGACATCCGCGTCTGTTTCACCATGATCCGCACGTCGTTCCGAATGACCGACAATCACGTGGCTGGCACCTGCGTCCTTTAACATCGTCGCGGCAATGTCGCCGGTATGCGCGCCCGTGGCTGCTGCGTGGCAGTTCTGACCACCGATCTGCAATGCATGTGTGCCGCGCGCCCACGCCATCTGGGCGATCAGCGTGGCGGGTGGGCACAGCAACAGATCGACCTGTGGGTCGGGATGCGCATCGGTTAGCGCCTTCACCTGACCCAAAGTGTCGGTCAGGCCGTTCATCTTCCAGTTTCCAGCGGCGAGTTTGCGGCGCATGATCGGTCCTTTGCGTTTGTTCCCTGCTTTGGTAGCAACTGCGCAACCGGATCGAAAGGCCCCAGCCTATGTCAGACACAGCCATTCCGCGCCTCGACGCCCGCGCCCTGTTAAACGCGGCGCACCCGGATCACGATGCCGCCCGTGCCGCTGCCCGTCTGGGCGCCTCTGATATAGGGTTTCTGACCGTACACGACACGCCCCTGACTGCCACGCGCGTCGCACAGGTCATCACCGCCTACCAAGGTTTTTTCAGATTGCCAGCCACCCAGAAAGCGCGCTGGGACATGGCTAAGACCGGATCGAACAGAGGCTGGGGCGCGCCGGGGTCTGAACAGGTGAACCCTGACGCCAATCCCGATTACAAGCAGGTTTTCGATTGTGGCCTTACGTTGCCTGAAGCGGATCCACTGACATACTTGCCCGCCTACGCACCGAACCTATGGCCCGACACACCAGACGGGTTTGCTGCAACCTTGCAGTCCTACTACGCTGAATCTGTGGCCTTTGCTCTCAACCTGCTGGTGGCGATCCTTGATTCTGTGGGCGAGGATAGTGCGTTTTTCGCTGACCGTTTTACCAAACCTATGGCACTGCTGCGCGGCAATTTTTATCCAGCGAGGCCTGCAGGGGCAGGGGTCAAGGATTTTGGCATCGCGACCCACACGGACTATGGCTGCCTGACCCTGCTAGCCACTGACGGCACGCCAGGATTGGAAGTGCGACGCCGTGGCGGCGGTTGGTCACCTCTTTCAGCCCCGCCGGGTGAATTCGTGATCAATTTTGGAGAGATGTTAGAGATTTGGACCGCAGGCCGCATTGTCGCTACGCCGCACCGGGTGGTGGGCGGGACAGAGGAGCGTATCTCGGTACCGTTATTTTTCAATCCAAACCACGATGCCAATGTCGCACCAAATGGCAAGCCACCCGTGATGGCGATTGATCATTTGCAGCGACGGTTCGACCAGACGTATGTGCATCTGCAAAACAGAAAAGCCCCCTAACATAGGGGGCTTGCCGCGGGCCGCTGCATATCTAAGAAGCTAAAAGTTTAGCTTAGCTGGTGCTGATGCTTTCATCGAACTTTATCGACTCGCCACAGCCGCAGGCGTCGACGACGTTAGGATTGCGGAATTTAAAGCCGCTTTCCAGCAATGTCGTCTCGTAGTCAATTTCTGTTCCAAACAGGAACATCTGTGCCATGGGTGCGATCATCACGCGGGCACCCTCGACTTCGACGACTTCGTCCATCGGGTTCACCTCTGTGACGTAGTCCATGGTGTATTCCATGCCTGCGCAGCCGCCCTTTTTGACGCCCACGCGCAATCCTTGATGTCCGTCGCGGGCCATCAGTTTTGCGATCTGGCCTGCGGCCTTGGGTGTGATGGATACGGCTTGTTTTCCGGGGATACCGAACATGGCATGTCCTTTCAGGTCACCCCCAATGTAGGGATGTCTGGCGCAACCCTCAAGGGGGTCAACCCTCGGCACCTTCTTCCTTACTCGATGCCTCTAGTCCCATGCGCGGCAAATAGGCAGCGGCGTCTTCATCTTCCATCTGAGCCACAAAGCGCAGCATCTCTTCGCGCATGTCACATTCAAAGTCCCAGCCCTCTGTTGGATCCTGAACAGGTGCGTCGAATCGCACATGCATGCCGCTGTCGCCCTGATCCACCACGACACAGGCAATATCTTTTTCGTCGCCATCGACGCGGTCTTCGTCCTTGCACCACGTCTTGAAATGCTTGCGCAGGCGGGGCACGTCGATTTGGGGGGCCAAGATCAGGGTGGCATGACGTATCATGCCATATGTTTTTGTGCTGCGGTTGATGAATGCGTCAGAGATAAATTTTGCGACCGGCACGATTAACCGGGTGTCGTCCCAAACCTTTAATTGCACAGAGGTAAAGTGGATGCGTTCGACCGTGCACAGGTGCCCGTCATAAATGATCTGGTCACCGACCTTGGCTGAACGGTTCAGCGAAATCTGCATTGATGCCATAATGTTGCCAAGCACTTCTCGCGCAGCGAAGCCGACAATTAGGGCAAAGCCACCGGCACTGACCAGCACCGACAGACCCGCACCACTGAACGTTTGGGTAGAGGTAAGCACGATTCCGGCGCCAACCATGATCGCCAGCACAATGGCCATGCGCCGTAGCGCGGCCACCGTCGTCGCCCGAGCGCGTTGGTCGCCAAATTCTGGCGAAGCCAGATCCTCTACATTCTGCGTGCCGGTCAGACGCTGCAAAATCGCGTCGATGACATTGATCGCAAGGATCATCGCAGCCACCACAAACAGGATCACGATAAGCGGTCCTGTGATTGCATCCACAATGCCGGAAACAACCAATATCTGCGCGGTGGTGATCGAGAGCGTTGGTAAGTGTCGCTGGCATGCGCGTGGCGCTGATTAGCTCGCTAATCAGCTTCGAAGGCTGGTGCTTGGCGAGCAAGTTTAGTCCTCGCCATGTCAAGAACGAGACCAAGCCTGAGACAAAAGCGATCAGTGGCAGCCCGATGACTTCCCACCATTGCATGCCCCAAAATGCATCCTGCCGCAGGGGGGCGGCAGCATCTCCTCCATCTGACTAGGTCCGTAAAGTCGATAGAGGGCAGGAATATTGTCGACGCTATCGCGTGAAAAGACCTAGAACGGGCTGTCACCCTTTGGCTGGACGCGGTTCAGGCGTAAGGCCACGATCCGGCTTGCAGTTACCCACAAGTCTTGCGGCAAATTGATTCACCCAGCAGACTTCGCCTTGTCCGAATAGGCCCAATCATGATTCGTCATGTTGCACTGAATAATCGAGGTGCGCAGATGGTGCAGAGTTGGGTGGAAGCAGAAACGGCTGGGTGCGATCTTGGGGACGCCCGGCTAAACCGGCGCCTTGGGGCAATGCTAGAGGCTCTGGGGGA
>JAGXIQ010000152.1 GCA_024635625.1 Loktanella sp.
GACCGATGTCGAATGTAACGCCACCGCCGCTAAAGCCTTGGTTGCCAAATCCTTCGATGAACGCTTCGGAATCGGCCAACTGTGTAAAGGATGTTGGTAGCGTCCCGCCGTATGTAAACGAAATGGCGCTGATGAACGCTGATGAAACGCTGTATGCCGTATTTTTCAAAGAAAAGATGACATCATCACCAATTTGCTCAGCCATAAGAGTAGCCTGCGAGCCTGTCCCGAGATCGTCACCCGTCACATAGGTGTCATATGAGGCAACAGTAGCTGCACTGACAGAAATGGCAGAGGCCATAACGACAGACGCCCCGGTCAGTAACGTTTTTAGGTTTCCGAATTTGAACATTTTATCATACTCCAAACTAAATAAGAACTCGGCAGCTATTAACTGAACTGCCACTTTATTGCTACATTGATGCCATATTTGGAGGCAGATGGATAGACTAAATGTTAACATTATTTCAACTAATCCAATCAGCCGGAAGAGTTTTCAACCTCAGGGAGAGTGTATTGGAGAGAAACAGGAACCAGTACGCTGAAATCCGCTGCTTTGTCTCGAATTTCGCAACCAGTCTGTTGTTTTAGTCGCGCCAATAAAAACGCTTGGCACGCGCCGTCGTCTGATCAGCGCATTTTCAACACCATCAGGCGAATCAAGAACGCGCGCGGAGTATTCGCGTAGTGCGTCAGACAACCGCGCCTTGGGCGAATTCAAATTTGAACTCATCGGCATCTTCGGCGGTGACATGTTCCTGTCTCCCGTCGATCAGCGCAAACCTCTGGGGCAAAGCACGCCGCAGAACCGAGACAGAAATAGGCCCGCTCGCATGAGGATCGGTCATTGCAACAGGCGCTGCCGGCCTGTCGAAGTCGCGGTCCGAACGGACTGGACTAGGTGATGCGGCTCGGCGCACGTGATTGGGTTCGAACCTTGTCAGATTCTCTTCGTGGATACCGCGGGAGGCGTCTGGACCAAACCGCGAATACGGATTGGCACCCTGCGCGCAGGTTTCAGGAGCTTCGATAGTCCTCGCCTTCAATAGTCCAAACAACGTTCATCTCCTGTTCCCGTCCCGACTTAAGATTAGTTATGATAAACGACAAATTTGCGGCACGGGTAGGGCAAAAAAAGGAAGCAGCGACGGTGCGCTGCTTCCCGTGGCTGTTCGCCCACAGTTCCTTTGGTCCTTATTCCATCACCGGGATCGAGAATTCGCCGCCTTCCTTGATGCCGGACGGCCAACGTGCGGTGACGGTCTTGGTGCGGGTGTAGAATTTGAACGCGTCCGGGCCATGCTGGTTGAGATCCCCGAACACGGATTTTTTCCAGCCGCCGAAGGTGTGATAGGCCAGCGGTACCGGGATCGGCACGTTGATACCGATCATGCCGACATTGATCCGGTTTGCGAAATCGCGTGCAGCGTCCCCGTCGCGGGTAAAGATCGCGGTGCCGTTGCCATATTCGTGATCCATGGCAAGACCAAGCGCCTCTTCGTAGCTTTGGGCGCGCACACAGGTCAGCACGGGACCAAAGATTTCTTGTTTGTAGATGTCCATATCCTTGGTTGCGCGGTCAAACAGGTGTGGCCCGACAAAGAAGCCATCCTCGTAGCCCTGCAATTTGAAATCCCGCCCGTCCACGACAAGTTCCGCACCTTGGTCGATCCCGGTCTGAACCAAACGTTCGATATTGGCCTTGGCCGCGGCGGTGACGACAGGCCCGTAATCGACATCCTTGCCGGAGGTGTAGGGGCCGACCTTGAGCTTTTCGATACGGGGCACCAGTTTCTCGATCAGGCGGTCGGCGGTCTCGTCCCCTACGGGAACCGCGACGGAGATCGCCATGCAGCGTTCACCCGCCGCACCGTAACCGGCACCGATCAACGCATCGGCGGCCTGATCCATGTCGGCATCCGGCATGATGATCATGTGGTTCTTGGCCCCGCCAAAGCACTGGACCCGCTTGCCGTTCGCACAGCCGGTGGCATAGATATATTCCGCGATGGGGGTCGAGCCGACAAAGCCGACGGACTGGATCACGTCGTGCTGCAGTATTGCGTCCACCGCTTCCTTGTCGCCGTTCACAACCTGCAAGATACCCTTCGGCAACCCTGCTTCTTCGGCGAGTTCCGCCAGCATCAGGGGAACAGACGGGTCACGCTCGGACGGTTTGAGAATAAAGGCGTTGCCGCAGGCGATGGCAGGCGCAAACATCCACATCGGGATCATGGCCGGAAAGTTGAACGGCGTGATGCCCGCAGTGACGCCAAGCGCTTGCCGCATCGAATACATGTCGATGCCGGGGCCAGCTGAGTCCGTGAATTCACCCTTCAGCAGTTGCGGGGCAGCGATGCAATATTCGACGACCTCAAGGCCGCGCTGCACGTCGCCTGCGGCGTCGGGCAGGGTCTTGCCATGCTCGCGCGACAGAGCTTCGGCGAGCTTGTCCATGTCACGGTTGAGCAGATCGACAAGTCTCATCAGGACGCGGGCGCGGCGCTGCGGATTCGTGGCGGCCCAGGCGGGCTGTGCTGCGGCGGCGTGCTTTACCGCCTGATCAAGTTCTTCGGCACTGGCCAAGGGGCATTTTGCCTGCACTTCGCCCGTGGCTGGGTTCATCACGTCGGCAAAGCGGCCTGACGTGCCTTTGACGTGCGCACCGTTGATGTAGTGGGTCAGCTCTTGCATGTAGAAGTCCTCCGGTAAGATTTGACCCTACTGTAGTCTTGCAAAAATCAAAGGAAAAGACGCAAGATGTCATTATCGTTTTGCAATTTTGCAATACGTTCGGGATGTGGCGTCGAACGACCTAGGGGGTCTTTGGTGAAATGGTTGAAGAGATGAAGCGCAATGCAGCGGAACTGGGATGACCTGCGGCTGTTTCTCGCGGTGGCGCGGGAACAGAGCCTGACCGGGGCAGGCAAAGCGCTGCGGCTGGATCCGGCGACTTTGGGTCGACGCATGGCGCGGCTGGAGGCGGAAATGCAGGTGCCTTTGTTCGTAAAGTCGCCACAGGGATACACGCTGACCGAAGCCGGTGCGCGGTTGCAGGCCCGCAGCGAGAGTGTCGAGCGGGCAATGCGCAGTGCCACAACCGGGGTGGAACGGACCCGCGAGCAGTTGAGCGGACAGATCAGGATCGGCGCGCCCGACGGGTGCGCGAATTATCTCTTGCCTCAGGTCTGCGCGCAGATCTGCCGCACCAACCCTGATCTTGACCTGCAAATTGTCGCCCTCCCGCGTGTTTTCAACCTGTCGCGGCGCGAAGCGGACATGGCCATCGGGGTGAGCATGCCCACGGCGGGACGCCTGACGGTCAAGAAAATCACCGATTACCGTCTGCATTTTGCGGCCAGCGCCGAATATCTCGCACGCAATCCGGCACCGCAAAGCGTGCGTGAATTGAAGGACCACCGGCTGGTCGGCTATATCCCTGACATGATATTCGACCG
This sequence comes from Loktanella sp., assembly GCA_024635625.1. Taxonomy (GTDB): domain Bacteria; phylum Pseudomonadota; class Alphaproteobacteria; order Rhodobacterales; family Rhodobacteraceae; genus Loktanella. Next base: position 3,459 of record JAGXIQ010000152.1, read on the forward strand.
CGAGCTGGATTATCTCAGCGAGCTTGATCTTGCCCGCGTTCCTCTGGCGTCGAATTCGGTCTCCGTGCAGCTAAACATGATCCGGCAGGGGGCTGGCATCGGCGTCGTGCATGATTTCAGCTTGCCGGCAGCGCCTGATGTGCGGCGGGTTCTGGTCGGGCAGGTCAGCCTGAGACGAGCCTATTACCTTATCCGCCATGCGGATGATCAGGCCAACCCGCAACTTTCGCGGTTTGCGCAGAATCTGGCGGCGGGAATACGCAACGAGGTGGCCGAACTGGAGGCAAAAGCTTGACAGGGCAGGGGTTTGTGGCGACGCTGGTCGGTACGGACCCGTATTCCGAGGAGATAAAACATGCTGGTGTCGCATATTCTTAAATCCAAGGCTGATAATTCGGTGGTGACTGTCCCGCCGTCGATGCTGATTTCGCAGGCGGCAAAGATGCTGTCGGAAAAGCGAATAGGGACGCTTTTGATCTCTGCGGATAACGGCAAGACAGCGCAGGGCATCCTGTCGGAGCGTGATATCGTGCGCGAACTGGGCAATCAGGGCGGGACGTGTCTGGACCAAAGAGTGGATGTTATGATGACGACCGAGCTGATCACCTGCGGGGTCAAGGATCGCGCTGATGTCATCTTGCAGACGATGACCGACGGGCGGTTCCGACATATGCCGGTGATCGAGGATGGCGTGCTGGTCGGGCTGATTTCACTAGGTGATGTGGTCAAGGCGCGGCTGACCGAGCTGTCGATGGAAAAGGACGCGCTGCAAGGTATGATAATGGGTCACTGATCCGGTTGCACTTTGCCCGCGGGCGTGGTTTTTTGCCAATCAACATATGCTTCTAGGATCGCGACTTCATGCGCATTGGCCTTTATCCCGGCACGTTTGATCCCATCACTTTGGGACATATCGACATAATCCGCCGTGCTGCGACATTGGTGGACAAACTGGTCATAGGGGTCGCGATCAACCGCGACAAGGGACCGCTGTTCACGCTGGAGGAACGGGTTGCGTTGATCGAAGAGGTCTGTGCGCAATTGATCAAGGACACGGGCGTCGAGATCGTCGTGCATCCCTTCGAAAACCTGCTGATTGATTGCGCGCGTGATGTTGGTGCCCAGATCATCATCCGGGGCCTGCGTGCCGTGGCGGATTTCGAGTATGAATATCAGATGGTTGGCATGAACCGTCAACTGGATGACAGCATCGAGACGGTGTTCCTGATGGCCGAGGCGCAGCATCAGGCGATCGCCAGCAAACTGGTCAAGGAAATCGCCCGGCTGGGCGGGGACGTCAGCAAGTTCGTGACACCGCGCGTGAACCAGGAATTGCTGAAACGATTCAATTAAAGGTTTTTGCGCGGTCCGGTTGGACGCGACAATTGGCAAAGAGCGGATATACGCTTGCTCAGTGCTGTCAGGCCCGTGTCAGTCTAGCGCCAGAAAGCCAGCCACTCGATCAACTCGGCCATCTTCTTTGCAAGAAATATGAAGTGGTCGCTGCCGAACAGGAACCCGTCCAGCATGATCGCGCCGACAATCAACAGACCCAGCACGATGGCGATGCGGTTCGTCATGGGCGACTCCAGTGGAAAATGGCCAATCCCAAGGGTCTAGGACAGGCCATCAGCCGGTGCAAGCGGTGTTGTCAGGCTGCGAATCTGCGCATACGACCCCCTCACGTCAGCCGAGCTTGCCCATCGCGACGGCAACATCGGTCATGCGCACGGAGAACGCCCATTCGTTGTCATACCAGCACAGGATGCGCGCGGTGCGCCCGCCGACAACGATGGTCTGCTCAGGGGCGAAGATGCTGCTTTCCTCGGTGTGGTTGAAGTCGATGGAGACCTTCGGTTCCGGGTCGTAGCCCAGTACCCCTTTCATCGGACCGGCGGCGGCGGCCTGTACCGCTGCGTTGATTTCGTCGCGTGTCACGTCGCGGCTGGCGACAAAGGTCAGGTCCACGGCGCTGACGTTCGGGGTGGGGACGCGTATTGCCGTCCCGTCGAGCTTGCCTTTCATTTCGGGCAGCACTTCGCCCAATGCCTTCGCGGCACCTGTCGACGTGGGAATCAGCGCCATTGCGGCGGCGCGGGCGCGGTAGAGATCCTTGTGGCGGCGGTCCAGTGTCGGCTGGTCGCCGGTATAGCTGTGGATCGTGGTCATGATCCCGCTCTCTATTCCGACCGCGTCATTGAGAACCTTGGCAATGGGGGCCAGGCAGTTGGTGGTGCATGACCCGTTCGACACCATGACATCGGAGGTCTGCAACTGGTCATGGTTCACCCCGTAAACCACCGTCCGGTCTACATTTTTGCCGGGTGCCGACAGCAGCACACGTTTCGCGCCCTGCTTCAGATGCGCATTCGCCTTGGCACCGTCGTTGAACTTGCCGGTACATTCCAGAACCACGTCACAACCGGACCAGTCAAGTTCGTCCAGATTATACGTGGACATGACCGCGATGTCGTTCTGCCCGACGTTCAGCGTTTTGTCGCCAACTCGGATTTCATTGGGGAAACGCCCGTGGACGCTGTCATATCTCAACAGATGCGCCGCCGTCTCTATGGGGCCTGTCGCGTTGACCTTGACCACTTCGATATCGCTTCGCCCGGAGGCCGCGATGTGGGACAGGGTGCAGCGGCCGATGCGGCCAAAACCGTTGATGCCAACTTTGATGGTCATTGGAAAGCTCCTTGAACGCGCGGGTTTTGCCCGCTCTATATCGGGCGGCAGGAGGGGGGCGAAAGGCCCAAAACCTCACCTTATCGGGATGTTAGCGTTAAACCTTTCTGTTAGCGGTAACCATTGCCTGTCCACTCGCCGCTTGGCAAAGGCACACATTTATTCTAGCTCTTTCGTTGACCGAGGGAGACGAGTAATGAGCGGACTAATTGCATTACTGGACGACGTGGCAGCAATTGCCAAGGTTGCTGCTGCGAGCGTCGACGACGTGATCGGGCAGGCGGCCAAGGCAGGGTCGAAGGCGGCAGGAGCCGTGATCGATGACGCGGCGGTGTCACCAAAATATGTGCACGGTTTTGCCGCCAACCGGGAATTGCCGATCATCTGGCGCATTACCAAGGGATCGTTGCGCAACAAACTGCTGTTTTTGCTGCCCGCGGGTCTGGCCCTGTCCAATTTCGCGCCCTGGGCGATTGCGCCTTTGCTGATGTTGGGCGGTTGTTATCTCTGTTTCGAGGGGGCCGAAAAAGTTGCCCACGCGCTGGGGCTCAGTCACGGACACGAAGACTATCCCGACAAGGAGGCAACACCCGACGACCCCGCCCATCTGGAAGAACAGAAGGCGGCCGGGGCGATCAAGACAGATTTCATCCTCTCGGCCGAGATCATGACCATTTCGCTCGCGGCGATACCCCCCAGCAATTTCTGGATGGAAGCTGCGACACTTGCTACTGTCGCCGTGATGATAACGGTAGCGGTCTACGGGTCCGTGGCGCTGATTGTAAAGATGGACGACCTGGGTCTGGCGATGGCGAACGGAGGACGCTTGGGGGCGACGCGCGCGCTTGGCCGCAGGATCGTTAAGGCGATGCCGGGTTTCCTGAAAGCGCTGACAATCATCGGAACCGCGGCGATGCTTTGGGTCGGTGGGTCGATCATCATTCATGGCCTCGAGGAGCTGGGATATGGGACGCTCGGCCATCTCATTCATGACGCTGCCTATGCGGTCGGTCATGCGATGCCAGTATCGCTGCAAGCCAGTGTGCAATGGATCGCCAAGGCGACGATGGACGGCATATTCGGGCTTGCACTGGGCCTGGTTTTGGTGCCCGTCGGCGAAAAGCTGGTAACACCGGTCTGGCGCGCTTTATTTCACCGAACTGCGAAGGCTTAACAGCCGGAGGATGAGAACGGTCCGCGCAGGGCTGCACCGCTCATCAACATGACGACGCCGATTTGCCCGAAACCGATATAGGCGAACAAGGCCGCGAGCATCGTACCGCCGGTGGCCAGGCTGACCAACGCGCCGAGACTGCCGAGTATTACGCCACCAAAGACCAGTCCTACTGCCATTTTACCGCCCTTTCACCGCTAGACGTGGGTTTTGCCCCATGTTCCGCTATGTTCTGCGAAAATCGTTAAGTACGGGTTAATGCGACACAAGTCTGTTAAGTAATACTGGCGGGAATGTGTAGAAAACGGCGCAAGTTTACGGCGTATGTGGCAATAAAAACACTTTTCATGCAGCAGGTATTAACAGGGGATTAACCCCGCGCAGAGCGCTGTTCGCCCCACGCGGATCAAGGTCAGAGCAATCTCTTGGCACGCGCGGCGACGTTTTTCGCCGTGAAACCGAACTTTTCGAATAACTCTTCAGCGGGGGCCGAGGCCCCAAAGCGGTCCATGCCGACGAAATCGGCCTTGTTCCATTTGCCGCGCTCGCCTGTCAGCCAGCGGTCCCAGCCCTCACGAACGCCTGCCTCGATACCCACCCGCACCGGGCCGCCCGGCAGCACGCGCTTGCGATAGGCTTCGTCCTGCTGGGCGAACAGTTCCATGCAGGGCAGGGACACGACGCGCGTGCCGATACCCTCCGCCTGCAGCAGTTCGCGCGCGGCCAATGCGACATGCACCTCGGACCCGGTTGCGATCAGGATCACCTGACGTTTCCCTTCTGCATCGGCCAGCACATAGCCGCCCTGTGCCACAAGGTTCTTGTTCTTGTGTTCCAGCCGCACCGCCGGCAACCCC
>JAGXIQ010000153.1 GCA_024635625.1 Loktanella sp.
AAAAGTTCTCGGCAAAACAGGTGACCTTCAATTTATCCAGCGAGAACATTGCAGAGCTTGTTGAAGACACCCTGTTCACGAATTCGGAATTTGCGAACAAGTTTGGTGTACGGTTCGAGTTGAAATGCGACGATGTATCACTGCACGGCTCGGTTGATATTAAGCGATTTCAACAGGTTATGGCCAACCTGCTATCGAATGCTGCCAAATTCGCACATGACGATACGGCGATCATTGCCGAGGTCAAAGATGTTGCGGGATGTATTGAAATTGCAATCACGAATAAGGGCGATGGTATCCCGAACGAATTCCGCGATCGCATTTTCATCCCCTTCGCGCAGGCGGCGGAATCTGACAATCGCAATCGTGGCGGCACCGGGCTAGGCCTGACGATCACGAAACAGATTGTCGAACAAACCGGGGGCCAGATCGGTTATGAAAGCATGCCAGACGGCATGACCACATTTTGGTTTACCGTTCCCTATGCTGAATCGGCAGAGGTGATTGTTCTGTCGGCCTAACGAACGCGGCGCGCACTTTCAAATCTCAAAAGATCCACCATATGGATGAAGAGTTATTGAGAGGGCACGGCATGGGATACACCAAAACCGCAATATTGATGGCCGCAATGACCGCACTTTTCGTGGGGGTCGGGTATCTTTTGGGCGGCAGCGGCGGCATCGTTGTCGCATTTGTCATCGCTCTGGGCATGAATGCCTTCACGTGGTGGAACTCGGACAAGATGGTCCTGCGTATGCACAATGCGCAGCCCGTTGCGCCGAATGACCGCGCGGGCCTGCACGCGATGGTCGCAGACTTGGCGCAAAATGCGAACCTGCCGATGCCTGCGGTATATCTGATCGACACAGCGCAACCCAATGCCTTTGCCACCGGACGCAATCCGGCCAATGCGGCCGTGGCAGTGACCGCTGGACTGTTGCAGACCTTAAACCGCGATCAGATCGCCGCCGTCGTCGCGCACGAGCTTGCACATATTAAAAACCACGACACCGCGATCATGACCGTCACCGCGACTTTTGCGGGTGCGATCTCAATGCTCGCGAACTTCGCGCTTCTCTTTGGCGGCTCGCGCGAGCGTTTGGGGATTGTGGGAACGATTGCCATGATGATCCTAGCCCCGATGGCCGCGGCGTTGGTGCAGATGGCCATTAGCCGGTCACGCGAATACGAAGCGGACCGGATTGGAGCTGAGATTTGCGGCAACCCCATGTGGCTGGCCTCTGCGCTGGAACGGATTCAACAAGGTGCCACCCAGATCGACAATCCGGCAGCAGAGCGTAATCCTGCAATGGCGCATATGTTCATCATCAACCCGCTGCATGCCCACCGGCGGGACAAACTGTTTTCGACCCATCCGGCGACCGAAAACCGCGTTGCCGCTTTGCGCGCGATGGTCGGTGCAACCGCCGCGCGCCCGGCACTCGCCAGCAGTGTTCCATTGGTTCGCAAAAAACGCCAAAGCGGGCCGTGGACGTGACGATCTAAGTCTTGGGGCTCTGCCCTTTGATCCGCAGCCAGACCACCCCGACGATCGCGGCGAGGAACATGATCGCCATGGCATACCAAGTGATCGCATAGACCATATGGGTGTTGCGAAACTCTAACCGCGTCAGGCCGCCCCGCGGCCAGACGTCCGGACCGCCATTCGCTGCATCGTCGATAAAGTAGCCCGTCTGCGCGTCGCTGATCCCGGCGGCGCTGCTCATTAATGCAAGATCGGCCGAGACCCAGCGCTGATCGCCCGGCGCATTGCTTTCCAGAAGTGTCCCGCCGGGCTGGTCAGCGCGCACGAGTCCGGTGATCTGGACCTGTCCCGCCGGCTGTGTCCAATCGTTTGCATCCAGACCGGTCGGCACAAAACCGCGATTGATCCAAAGCGTTTGATCAGCCGTCTGCAGCGGTGTCATGATCCAGAAACCGGCACCAACTTCTGTGACAGCTTTGATGCGCAGCGTCGCCGCGTGATCATAGGTGCCGCTCGCCAGCACGCGCAGATACTCCGGCGTATCCGGCGCAAGCGGCGCTGGCACCGGATCACCAAAGGCACGGGTCTGGACCTGTTCGATCAGGTCCAGTTTCCACGCCAGCCGGCGCATCTGCCAATTGCCCAGTCCAATCATCGTGACGAACAAAACGCCCGCCAAAGTCAGGATCAAAGCATCGACCCAAAAGGGGCGGCGCGTATCGGTCATCCGGCGTTGCGCATCATTTCCATCTGCTCGTGCTGGGGCATCATGTTGGTATTCAGATGCGTCATCACCCAGATGGAACCGACAAGCACGATCAGCAGCAGCACGCCTGTAAAGACGAGCGACATCACCTGCCAGCCAGCCTCGGCCTTAACCGTGACATGCAGGAAATAGAACACGTGCACCATGATCTGGAAGGCCCCAAGACCAAAGATGATCGATAGCGCCAGCCAGAGGTGGATTTCCACATCTGCCAGAACGATCCAGAACGGGATCGCCGTTAAGACAACCGAGAGGACAAAGCCGATCATGTAGGACCGGTATGACCCGTGCGCCTCGTGTGTATCGTGGTGTTCAGCGCTCATAGCAGGACCCCGGTCAGATAAACGAAGGAAAAGACCCCAATCCAGATCAGATCAAGGAAGTGCCAGAATAGGCTTAGGCACAAGATGCGGCGTTTGTTAGCGGGTGTCAGGCCGTGCTTTTGCACTTGGATCAGCAATACCACCAGCCAAACCAAGCCGGATGCAACGTGCAAGCCGTGGGTGCCGACAAGAAACCAAAAGGACGACAGGAAGGCGCTGACGCCCGGCACCGCGCCCAAGTGGGCAAGGTGCATGAATTCCATCACCTCCATTGCCAGAAAGCCTAGGCCAAAGACGCCTGTGACGATCAGCCAAAGCATCATCGCCTTTTGCTTGCCTTCTTGCATGGTGATGACGGCAAAGCCGTAGGTGATGGACGATAGCAGCAGAAAAGCCGTCGCCAGCAGGATTTTTTCAATCTCGAACAGGTCCGACGGCGCCGGGCCTGCCGCGTAATTGGCACCCAGCACGGCATAGACCGCGAACAGGATACCAAAGATCAAGCTGTCGCTCATCAGATACATCCAGAAGCCAAGCATCGTGCCCGGTTCGTGATGCTCGTCCTCGGCGACGTAAAAGTCGAAGCCGTCGACAGGTTCAGCGGGGTGGGTTGGGTTTGCCATAATGTCTACTCCGCCAGCACAGCCACAGGGCGGCCGGTTTCGATGGCTGTCACCTCGTCCACAGGAACGTGGTAATCGCGATCGTAGTTAAAGGTATGGGCAATGCCCCAAGCCACCGAGGCAACGAAGCCAAGCGCTGCTAGCCACCAGATGTGCCAGATCATCGCAAAGCCCATCACAGTCATGAAGCCAGAGATCACCAGCCCGCTCGCCGTGGGTTTCGGCATGTGGATCGGCACGAAGCCAGATGTTGGTGCCTTTGCGCCATTTTCCTTCATGTGCTGCCAAGCATCCAGCGCATAGACCCGCGGGGTCAGCGCAAAGTTATAATACGGTGGCGGCGAAGTTGTGGACCATTCCAGCGTGCGGCCTTCCCAAGGGTCGTTGCCACAAGCCAGCGCCTCGCGGTTTTTGATCGACACGGCAATTTGCACGACGAACGCTACAACACCCAAAGCGATCATAAATACACCCACCGCAGCGATTGCGAATAGCGGCGCATAAGACGTGTCCTCGAACTGGCTTAGGCGACGGGTCACACCCATCAGGCCAAGGATATATAGCGGCATGAAGGCCACCCAAAATCCACCAACCCAGCCGTAAAAGCTGACCTTGCCCCAGAAAGTATCAAGGTAGAAGCCAAAGGCCTTGGGCCACCAGTAGTTGATGCCGGCAAAGATGCCGAAGATCACGCCGCCGATGATCACGTTGTGGAAGTGTGCAACCAGAAATAGCGAATTGTGCAGGACATAGTCGGCCGGCGGCACCGCCAGCAGCACACCCGTCATGCCACCGATGGTAAAGGTGATCATGAAGGCAATGACCCACATCATTGGCAGCTCAAAGTGGATGCGGCCTTTGTACATGGTGAACAGCCAGTTAAACAGCTTGGCACCCGTCGGGATCGAGATGATCATCGTCGTGATCCCAAAGAACGAATTCACGTCCGCGCCCGCGCCCATGGTAAAGAAGTGGTGCAGCCAGACGAGGTAGCTAAGGATTGTGATCACGCACAGCGCGTAGACCATCGAGGTGTAGCCAAACAGCCGCTTGCGCGTGAAGGTCGGCACGATTTCCGAAAAGATACCAAAGACTGGCAGGATCAGAATGTAGACCTCTGGGTGGCCCCAAATCCAGATCAGGTTGATATACATCATCGCGTTTCCACCACTGTCGTTGGTGAAAAAGTGGGTGCCCAGATAGCGGTCAGCTGTCAGCAAAGCCAGCGTCGCCGTCAAAACTGGGAATGATGCGACGATCAGCACGTTGGTCACCAGCGTCGACCAGGTAAAGATCGGCATCTTCATCCAAGTCATTCCGGGTGCACGCATTTTCACAATCGTCACGATCAGGTTGATGCCCGACAGCGTGGTGCCGATGCCCGCGATGTTCAGCGACCACAGGTAGTAATCGACACCAACCCCCGGACTAAACTCCAGCCCCGATAGCGGCGGAAAGGCCAGCCAGCCCGTCGCAGCAAATTCACCGACGAACAGCGACAACATGATCAGAACCACACCAGAGAACGTCAGCCAAAAGCTGAAGTTGTTCAGGAATGGAAAGGCCACGTCGCGCGCACCAATTTGCAGCGGCATGATGTAGTTCATGAAACCGGTAATGAACGGCATCGCGACGAAGAAGATCATGATCACGCCGTGGGCGGTAAAGACCTGATCGTAGTGGTAAGCAGGCAAAAACTCGAGGATCCCGGCCGAGGCTAATGCTTGGTGAATCCGCATGAGGATTGCGTCGGAAAAACCCCGGATCAGCATGACGGTCGCAAGGATCATATACATGATCCCGATTTTCTTATGATCGACCGAGGTGAACCATTCGGTCCACAGATAGCCCCAAAGCCGCTTGTAGGTCACAAAACCCACAACGCTCACGCCCAGTAAAATCGTGACGATAAAGGTGCCTAGGATCAGCGGGTCGTAAAATGGGAAGATATCCCAGCTTAGCTTGCCCCAGAACCAATGCACCTGATTGGTAATTTCGGCGGAATGCCCCGCCACAGCGTTTGTCACATCAGCCATCGTTCAGTGTCCTGTCATCGCAGCGTTATCGCCGTGGTCCATGCCAGCATCTGGCATCCCCTCCAGTCCGCCGCCGCCCATTGCGTCAATCATCATCATTTCGTCCATGCACATGGTGTCCTCACCGACGCACATGTTCACAATCCGCCGCCACAACCCGTCCTCGACGGAGGCGTAATAGGCGACGTCGTCGTCGATGCTAGGCTGTTCAAGCTGCTCAAACGTGGCGCGGGTCAGGTCCTGCGGCACCGATTGGGCGTCTGCCACCCATGCTGCAAAACCCGCCTCGTCCAATGCTTGCACGTCGAACCGCATCTTGGAAAAGCCCGCGCCGTTGTAATGAGAGGCAAAGCCTTCATAGGTGCCTTCGCTATTCAGCACGCCGTTCAGCTCTGTCTCCATCCCGGCCATGGCATAGATCATGCCAACCATATCAGGCACATAGAAGGCGTTCATGACCGTGGTTGCGGTCAGCTTCAGCTCGACCGGGCGATCCACAATTGTCGCCATCTCGTTCACAGTGGCGATGTTATATTCGGGATAGATAAACAGCCATTTCCAGTCCATCGCGACCACCTGCACCTGCAGCGGGGTCACGTTTTCGTCTATCGGCTGGGTCGCTGAAATCCGCGTCAGATCGGCATAGGGGTCAAGCCGGTGCGTCGCGACCCATGTCAGGCCCGCCAACATGATTATGATCGCCAAGGGCACAGACCAAATCACGATCTCTAGGCTGACCGAATGGTCCCACTCAGGCTCGTACGTTCGTTCTTTTTCAGAGGCACGGTAGCGCATCGCAAAAAACACCGTGAGCGCGATCACAGGCACAATTACGATCAACATCAGCACCGTGGCATAGATGATCAAATCAGCTTGCTGCGACGCAACATCCCCCGCAGGGTTCATCACGGTTAGCTTGCAACCTGCCAACGCTGAAAAAGAAGAAACAAGAAGCGCAGCCCGCCACAAACGTGACTTCGAACGGCGATCTGGATAGGACATCGTGAACCCCACAGTCGGAACTTTCTGGTCAATCATTTAGCATTTTGAACGGAACTTAACACCGAAGGCGGGTGTGACATCTTGGCCTAGCCGCTGGAAAAGGTGGCACTTTGCGTTTTGATCGCTAATTTACGTGCAAGTTATTAAGAGGATAAAATTATGGCGATGGCAGAGGCTGAAATCAAACAAGACGTGCG
>JAGXIQ010000154.1 GCA_024635625.1 Loktanella sp.
GTGTTGCGGTTGCTCAGCAGAGCTTGAAGCTCGGCGCGATCGGCGGGGCCAAGGTAAAGGCAGATGTCGAAGCGTCTCATGCGCCAAATATCGCATATCAGGCCGCCTATGGGAATCTTCTGTCAGGCGGCGAACACTAGGATTGGTATGATGCGCAAAGTTGTAGGTTTTTTAGTCGGTGGGCTATTTGGCGCCGGACTATTGGTATCCGGCATGACGGACACCGACAAAGTGCAGGGTTTCCTTGATTTCTTTGGTGATTGGGATGTGACGTTGGCCTTCGTCATGAGTGGCGCGATCCTGCCAATGGCGCTGGCTTGGCGGCTGACCATTGGCCGTACACCTGCGCTGGGTGGGCAATTTCCCAGTCAACCAGCCCCCCGGCTGGACACAAAGCTGATCGGCGGCTCGGTCCTATTTGGAATGGGCTGGGGGTTGGTTGGTCTTTGCCCTGGTCCTGCAATGGCGTCGATATTCTGGGGTAGCGCTGGAGGGCTGATATTTCTTGTCGCAATGGTTGGCGGCATGATGGCCACGCCGCCGTTACGCAAGCGGCTAGACGCACGGCTAGCGACAAGCTAAGCCTGCATGATGGATATTCGCCCGATCACCCCCGCCTTTGCGGCCAGCCCCCAGATTGACCCCGCTGACGCGGCAGCGATCAAGGCGGCGGGCTTTGTTACAGTCATCTGCAACCGCCCCGACGCGGAAGTACCGCCCAGCCTTCAGGCTGACGCAATGCGCGCCGCGATAGAGGCCGAGGGGCTGACCTTTGTTGTTAATCCGGTGACCCACCAAGGTCTGAACCCACAGATGGTCGAGGTTCAAAAGCAGGCCGCAGCCTCTGGTAAGACGCTGGCCTATTGCGCATCGGGCACACGGTCCACAATCGTCTGGGCATTGGGTCAGGCCGGAGTGCAGTCCGCCGACGAAATCATCGCCGCCGGCGCCAACGCAGGCTATGATTTAAGCGGTTTACGAGACAGGCTTTCATAAACTTCGGCAGTGTCCGCTTCACGCGGGCACTGTTTGTTTGGATCTAAAGGATCTGTGGTAGCGGATCTGCCGACCATTCGATGGCATCCTCCTCTTCTAGAGAAAATTGAGCGGCATCAATATCGCCGATGCGTCAGAATATCGCGCGGCACGACAGTATCTGCGCCGGTCATGTCGGTCATCGGGATGACATCCGCCTCTGCCTGAATTCGCACGGCAATCTGACCCGCCAACTGCCCCAGACGACCCCGTGCAACCGTGCGCACGTTGGCGTCGACCAAACGAACCATGCCGACGGTGCAACCTTGAAGCGGCAGATATTGCCCAACCTGCAATTCAGTCAGCGTCGACAATGATATTTTCATGCGATGAAGAACCGCATCCAACCGTGCGGGGGCGGCCATGACAGCCGCTTGGAATCGGTCGTGCCAATCCGCGACAGGATCTGCCTGCATAATCTGTTGTGCCTGCGTATTGACCGTCGTCTGCAAAGGCAGCGCCAGCAGCAGCACACCCTGGCGTTCCGGCATGCCACAATCCAATGACAAGCGTAACAGCCGATAAGTCTGGTCATTCAATGCAAAACTTGCGGCGCGGCATGTCTCAAACCGGGCACCGAGGCCAACAAGGCGCGTCCAACCGTCCAACGCGGTACGGGTCGTCGTCACCTCCAACTCGTCAAGAATACTTCGCAGCAAAGGCTGGACCAACGTACCTTCTGTTCGGGTCACCCGATCCCGGCCAGCGGGCATGGCACTGATTTTGCCAGTGGTCATAACCTCGATCGTGGCCGAAACGAGGCCCGCGTCGCAGGCCAGCACACCGCACACTGCGCCATTGCGGGTCAATGCCAGCAACAGCAAGTCATCGTTGAATTCCTCAAGCGTGATATCCAGCGGCAGGGCCTGTTCCCCGACGCTTCCGACTGTCAGCTTCATCCCGGTACTGATTTGCGCTGCCCGCGCCACCGCCAGCCGGACGGCGCGTGACGCCGTCAACGGGACGTCAGGGGCCTCGTCGGGTTCCTGTCGCCGTATCATGCGCTGCAGTATGCCGGAGCCCGTCGCCAATGTCATCGTCACCCTCGCACTTCGCGCCCGCGTCGCGCTGCGGGCTTGCCAACAAGTGCGGGAAATTGGTTGAGGAGGTCCTAACGCGCGACCACCGTCGCGACGTCTTTTGCGGCAATGCCTGCCGCTTGGGGCAACGTCACACGGAAACAGACCCCGCCCCGATCTGCCAGATAAGCCACGTCGCCGCCCAACCGTTGCATGATCTCGCGGCAGATTGCCAACCCTAGACCGGCCCCGCCCGCCCGCGACGAATCGCCCAAGCGAGAGAACTTTTCGAAAATGACGGCGCGGTCAGGGGGGGCGATTCCATGGCCGTTGTCGGTAAAATCGACGGTGGTCCGACCCTCAATCAAGCTCGCGGAAATCCGCAATTCTGGCACCGGCGCATCGCAATATTTAGCAGCGTTCGCGATCAAGTTGATAAAGACCTGGCACAATCGATCAAGGTCCGTTTCCAGCCACGCCCCTTCTAGGGACGGATCACGCAAAATCCGCAGGTCTGCGGCTCCTGCCGCGTCAATGGCGCGGTCCAGCAGTCCGGACAGGCGGCCCGCCTGCATGTGCAGCGTAACTTGACCATTTTCCAAGACCGACAAATCCAGCAGATCATCCAGCAGGCGGGTCAGGCGCAGCGCTTCTGTATTAATAATACCAGCCATGCGTGTGGTATCCGCCGGATCCATATCGCCACCGCGCAGAATATCAGAGAACGACCGGATCGAGGTCATTGGCGTTCGAAGTTCATGTCTGATCTGCGAAAGGAACGCGTCTTTCTGCACGGACAGCGCCATAAGCTTGGCGTTAGCCTCGCGCAGGGCGCGGGCAGTTCGGTCTTGCTCGGCGGACTTCGCCTCTAGCCGGTTTGAATATTCAAGGATTTGCGCCGTCTCGTCTGCCAGTGCGATCAGGTCGTCGACGGTGACAGCTGCGCCTTGGGTCAACTGACCTATCATTGCATGCGCTGTCGCCGCCCCGACAGAACCCGAGAGTTCGCGTTCAAGTGATGCCACAAAGGCCTGAGTCACATCAGGCAGTCCATCGACCTTTCCTTGGCGCAGGGCTGCGCGGGTGAAAAACGCTTGCGCCTGCCCGGCCCCGACGATCCGCTGCGACATGATCAGCAGATCTTCGGCGGTGGCGACAGATCGGGCCCAAGCAGGACCTTCGGCGGTATTGTCGAAGATATTCACGAATTGCGCGCCCTGCAGCCGTTCCAACGGTGTGGGAAAGGACAGGACCGAACCGATAAAAAACAGGCCCGTGTTGACCAACAGCGACCAGAACAAGCCATGCAAGACGGGATCGACGCCCGTAATACCAAAAAGTGCCTCTGGCCGCAGCCATGACCAACCAAACGGGCCGTTCAGTATGACCCCCGTCGGGATGATGGCATCCGTGCCGAAACTGGGCAAAAACAGGCACCAAACCCAGATCACAAAACCAGTCGTCAGGCCAAGAATTGCACCTGTCCGTGTGCCTCCGCGCCAAAAAATGCCACCCAACATCGCGGGCAGCACCTGCACAACTCCAGAAAACGAAACGAGGCCAATGGCCGCCAGCGCCGTACCACCGCCGGAAAGGCGGAAGTAAAGATAGCCCAAAGCCAGCACGCCACCGATAGACAGACGGCGCGCTAGCACCACAACGTGACGCACATCGCCGGACATCATTGCACCGGGGGCCGCACCGGATCGCATCCACAGCGGCAGAACGATGTGGTTCGACACCATCGTAGACAGGGCAATCGTCGCCACGATCACCATAGACGTGGCAGAAGAAAACCCGCCGAGGAACGACAGCATCGCCAACCCCTGATGGCCTTGCGATAGCGGCAGGGTTAGCACGAAAAGGTCTGGGTTCGCCCCGTTTGGCATGATCCGCAGACCCACGACGGCGATGGGAATAACGAACAAGCTCATCAGCATCAAATATAGCGGGAAAGCCCAGCTTGCAGTTTGCAGATGCCGCTCGTCAGCGTTTTCGACGACCAACACCTGAAACATCCGCGGCAAACATAAGAAAGCCGCGGCCGAAAGAAAGATAAGCCCGGCCCAGCGGCTGCCCGATTGGGTCCAGTCCGCAATGGGCGAGGCCTCTATCTCGGCCAGCATGGCCACAGGGCCGTCGGACAGGCCCCAGACCACAAAGATGCCTACGGCCAGCAGTGCCACCAGTTTGACCACGGCTTCAACCGCGATGGCGATGACGACGCCGTGGTGACGCTCGTTCGCGTCGAGGTTTCGGGTACCGAACAACACGGTGAAGGTCGCAAGGCCGATGGCGATCCAGATGGCAGCGCGGTTGATCTCTGCGCCGCCCCAGTCCTGACCGCCTGCGCGGGCGAAAACTTGAAATGACAGGGTGACGGATTGCAATTGTAGGGCGATGTAGGGGGTTGCAGCCACGATGGCCATCAACGTCACGATGACGCCCAACGTCGTCGACTTGCCAAACCGGGCAGAGATCAAATCAGCGATAGATGTGATGCGCTGCGTCCGCCCAATGCGCACCAGTCGTCGCACAATCCACCACCAACCGACCATCACCAGTGTCGGTCCCAGATAGATCGTCACGAATTCTAACCCCGAACGCGCGGCGTAACCGACTGCGCCGTAAAACGTCCATGCTGTGCAATAGATCGACAACGAAAGTGTGTAGACGATGGGCAGCCGCAGCCACCCCCCCTGCCCGCGCGCCGCCCGCCGCTCTGCCGCAAAGGCCACGAGGAAAAGGAACGCGACGTAGCACAAGGCAACGATGATCAACTGATTAAAGGACATCACGGCGCAGTGTCCGAATCGACTGCCGCCTCTCCGTCAGTGGTTAAACGTTGCGCAATCAGGGCCGTCAAAAGGATCAAGACGGTCCAACCCACAAAGACAAAAACCACAGCTGCGGCCATGCCGCCGAACCCTTCGCTATCGCGCTGCCATAAAAGCGGAACAAGCCAAATCACGACGCCCAATACGGGTAACATCCGGGCCGCATCGCGCAATCGGCGCTGACGATAGCTGTCGCGGGCCAGAAATAGCCCCGGACGCCCCTGCACGGGTCGTAGCGGGGCATCTGGGTCAGGCATCACGCAAATCTTCACCGATCAAGGCGCGCACCTGCGCGCAGATTTCAGCGTTCGAGAATGGCTTGGTCATGAACACGTCCACGCCTAGCCGCTGTGCTTGCTCGCGGTCGCGGGCCTGCCCGCGGGCAGTCAGCATCAGCACCGGAAGCTTTGCTGTCGCAGCCTCTGACCGCAGGTCCCGCAGGATATCAAAGCCGGACCGCCCGGGTAGCATGACGTCAAGGATAATCATGTCTGGCGTCTGGGCACGGACCTTTGCCATCGCTGTCGTGCCGTCCTGATGCGTATGCACGGTGAAGCCGTCACGTGACAAAATGAAACTTATGGCTTCGATAATGTTTGGTTCGTCTTCGATCAGCAGGACACGTCTGGCCATGTGCTGGTTCCTTCCCCCTAGTGAGACATCTCCTCCCCGAGTGCCCCACGCAAAGACTATCGCGGCTGGCGGCACAGGTGTCAAAGACCTTGGGGTGTTCAGCACCTTTAAATTGAGGGGGTGTCCGCCCAGCGGGGCTAGTCTACTTTGCGGATTTTGCGACCGTTCGCTGCGACGGCACAATCCTTTAAGGCGCCATCCTGCCATCTACTAAAGCTTCGGTCTTCTGACCTTTGCCAAGTCCGCTATATTTGCGCCCCGGCGAGTGACAAGCCGACGCTCACCCCTGAACGCATCGCTTTGCCATTAGCATCAAGTCCGACGGCCTGGATAAGGCCGCCACCATCGCCGCATGATCAAAGCCTCGCCTCAGTAAAGCCTGCTTGTGAAATTGAGTTGCCTATCTAGCCACCAACACAGTGGCTTGAGGTCTGCACAGAAAGCATCCGCGCCCAAATAATGATGGTGACCCGTTTTCGCCGCGCCCCCAGATTCGCAACAAAAGTGTCTGCCTTGCGCGAGATATCGCAAGCCGAACTCTACCCCCGACAGCGCTTGATCCATGTCAAATGTGGGCTGCCGGCCCTCCGTAGGGTGCCCCTCATCATTAGGATGAAAAGGATCTGCACATGCCGAATTTACTTTGCACAGCACAGCACAGCCAGCCCGGTCGTCTACGGTGGCGTCACTCCTGACGCTTGCAATTGTCGCCACGACCTTGTCAGTCAGCACGCCTGCTTTCGCCCAAACAAAAACGCAGAGTGCGATCAGTCACAAACGCAGAATCAGGAACGTGAACAGACACAGGCCAAGGATGGCGATCAGGACGGTGACCAAGATCGCGATCGCGACCGTTTGAACGATGCGGACATGGACCGGATCAGGGACATGCTGCGTGACGGAAGCTGTCAGGAAACTGCCACTGTCAGTCCTGCCGACCTTGATGCTGCCGTTCAGTGTCTTGATCGCGACCAGCTGCGGGATGGCAGCTGCACCGACACGGTCAAACTCGATGGCACGCCGCTGGAACTACTCCTGCTCAAGTGCCTCGACGACACCGATGGCTGATTGACGGATCATCTCCCACTGCGGATTTGATTATCCCCAGCGCCACTTCAGAACTTCCTTTTTTGGGCCATGGCATCATGGCCCAAAATGTCTTTTGAGGATCAAAAAAATATATCAGTTGCCATTATTTGCGTCAATTTTTTGATCTAAATTAAAATTAAATTCCAACATTCGCATTTGTTAAATGCCACATTACGACAATTAGAAAGGACTATTATGATGCGGAAAGTTTACAGATTTGGACGTGTTGCCGCAGTCTCGGCTCTTGCCATCGGCATATCGCTGTTTGGCGTCGGAAGCGAACATCTCTCCCTTGGTTTCGCGTCTGCTGCCAATGCCCAAGGTAAAAGCGACGACGCGCCGGGCAACCAAGGTGGGCAGGGCCAGGGCAGCAAAGGATCGCAGTCCGGTCAGGGCAACAGCGGCGGTACCGGTGCCGGGTAAGGTGGACCCGGCGACGACTCTGATGGGAAAGGACCACGAGTCGGCGGGCCAAGCAGTTCCGGATCCGGCGGTGGCAAGCCCAGCTGGGCGCAAGAAGGCATTCCAGAGGTCGAACTTGGCCGCTTGAGCGTCGCACGGTCACCGGATCAGGTCCTGCAACGTTCACTGGACGAGGCGATCGCGACCTTTACACTCGAGATGGCCGATTTCTACAATCTGCCTCTGACCGAGGCTGTTCCTGATGCAGAGATCGACACCATGCTTGAGGCATTGAGTCTGAACTGGGATACCATCTCGATCTACGATTCTCCGTTGCAGAACTTGGCCGCCTGAACGTCGTGCGGTCGCCAACACGCGTGCTTGACCGCGCGTTGGACGAGGCTCTCTCTGGGTTCACGGCAAAGGAAGCCGCGTTCTATCGCCTTGATCTGGACGGTAGGGTTCGGGAATTATCGCAACAATGGGATGACGTGAACTTCATCGATTCACCGCTTCAAAATCTTGCACTATTTCGCGACGCCGCAGATGGCAGATCGGTGCTGCGCGATGTTGGCATCGTCACGGACAACAATACCCTGCTTGCGGTTTTTCTGGGCACGGCATTCGGACAAGACGATTCCGATCACTGCGGACACGGTCACTGCCGTATCGACGATGCTGGACTACCCGCTTAGTCCTGCGTAGGCCGCAGCGTTGGCTGCAAACGCGGAACGCATCCGACGTGCGGTGATCGCAGGTCATGGTTAATTATTGGGGCTGACCAAGCGGTTTTCACCCAGAAGTTTAGGATTTTTTCACGAAATACTCGGCCCTCGTCTGTGCTTGCTTATTTGGCTACTCTGCTATGTTTCCAACTACAGGGGCTGCGCAGTCCGGTGAAAGCTTGTTTGGCAAGCGGACACTCAGCGTCACCTACGGGCCCTATGCACGGATAGAGCTTGGCGGTGCGGCGCCGTCGTTCAGCAATGGCAGTTGGCTACCCCCCGGAGAAGACGATCCGCGGATTACATTTGACGTCATTCCCGATAAGTTGCGGAACGCGTTCGGCGCACTCGCATTGGGCTATGATTGGCAGAACGGTTTCCGCGGCGACCTAGCGTTGTTCGGCATGGGACGCGTCGACATCAAAGCACCGTGCACCAGTGCTTCAAACGGCACATCATGTGCTAACCATATCGATATTACCGGAGGGTCAGTCCAGACACAGGGCGCCATGGCGAACTTCTTTTTTGCTCCGCTAGAAGCGCAGGGATCAAATGCGGTGTTACAGCCTTTCGTTGTGGCGGGACTGGGTGTTGCGCAAAACGATGTCGGTGATTGGACCCGCACAAAAAACGCGGGGAACGCCACTATCGCATCGAACCCGGTGCGCACCTATCTCGGCGACACATCATCCAGCGTGGCGTGGTCTTTCGGACTTGGCGCATCGTATCAGGTCACACGGCCAGGAAAATGGCCAGTTTTGGTCGAGGCCAGCTGGCGGTATTATGATTTTGGTCGGGCATCGGGCAGCGTGATGTCGACGGGCGGGACAGGCACGGAACCGCGCGAACCGTTCGGTTTTGACAATACCAGCCAAGTGCTGTCGATCAGCGTGCGTATCCCCTTGAAACGTTATTAAATCGGCGGCGGGTTCTGAAATCGTTAAATGCAGCTTGGGTCAGTATCCCGGCTGTGCCGAGGCGGGGATACCTTGCGTGCCTGACCGCTGTGTGACCAGAACGACCCATTTCCAAGCCCAGTACTTCTGAGAATATCGACATATCGGTTCCCTTTCAGGGGGCTGACCGGTCAAGGCGAAAGCATTCTGCGCGTTCCAGCGACTGGCACCTCCTCCATCTCATCTAGTTGACTATTGAGTGCCCTTCAGGGACCGTTCGGGATGGTTTGCGGGCACCCCCTAAGATTTAAGCGCTTGGATCAGCGTGACACCTGCTGGTTCGCGCCGCGCGGGGCAATCTGCCCAGGGGCAGACCCGGCAACCAGCGCCCACGGGAACCGGTGGGACCGGTCCGGGGGCCGCATCAGGACGCACCAGCATCACGGATTCGATCAAGGGTGGCATATGCGGACCAGCAGGATGCGGTGTGATATCGGCCACGGCGTGGCAGGTTAGGCGCGCATCGGCTGGCCCAGGCAATGAGACTTGGGCCGCGACAGGTCGACCCTGTTGGCCAAGGGCTGTAAACAGCGGCCAAAGCGGGCAGAGGGTGCCACGCGACAAACCAAAACCCGGCACAGTCTTAAGCAGCCGCACCGCCCCTGCGGCATCGCAAATCACCAACCCCAGTGGCGGTGCGTCGTGGGATCGCGGCAGACAAGCAAGACGCCGCATGACCTGTGACAGCGGCCGCCCCAATAGTGCGGAGAGGCGCAGGGGATCATCATCCTCTACCTTGGCAGCGGAAAGGATAATGTCTAACGGCAACGCGAGCGCATCTGCGGCATATCGAGCATCAAATGCAGCCAGCAAGGTCGCTACTGCGGGTGACATCGGCGGATCGGGCGGTGCAGCCGTGGCGTGCCCCTGTTCCAGCGTCGGGCGGTGAAACCCAGTCAAGGCCAGCGTCTGCTCCAGATCCTCTAGCGGTGACAGGCTCGTGACGGCCCTATCAGACGCGCCCTCGGACGGGTTATCAAAATAGGCGATTAACGCAGCAGATGTCTGCGCCAGCCGACCGGCATCGTCGAAGATATTCCGGTGAAACCGCGACTGCCAGTCCGCATCGACCTTTGCCTCACCCGTTAGAATCGCTGCCGTCGATTGAATGGAAGTCACTGCAGAAATCACACCGTGCAGCGCCTCGGATAGGGCCGGATCATGTGTCAGTCTGTCAGATTGCATCTTGGTCTGCTGATCCAGCGTTGCAATTTGACGTGCCTGCGCTGCAATCAGCCGCGCCCAGCCCGGATAGCGCCCGGCAAGGTCGGCTGCCAGCGCCTGTTCGACTGGTGTGGAATCCTGTGCCGCAGCCGCTGCCCGCATTCGTTCGACCAAGGCCGTATCGGCGCCTTCGGCCAGCATCGCCACGTCCAACCCCAGTTCTGCTGCCAGCAAACCCAATAACTTGCCGCCTATCCGCCGCCTATCGTGTTCAATCAGGTTCAGGTAACTGGGCGAAATACCAACGGCCTGCGCAAGATCGCGCTGTGCCACGCCAGCGTCCAGCCGCCGCGCCCTGATCCGCGATCCTGTCCCGCCCATCTGTCACCGCCCCCACGAATTGCTGCACCTGCGCGAAAACCAGTTTACACGTCGCAGACGCCTGCAGTGCATTAATTTACAAATTCGTAAGGCGATTTGAAAGGTTTGTTGTTTTGCGACGGCCCCCGGCCCCATTCTGCCATTAGCGCTGTCAAGTGCAGGTCAATGGGCGGGAGGGTCCGATGGCCGTAAAACATGAGGGAGGATTACAATGAAAAAAGCGAATTTCTCACGCCGTGGCGTATTAAAGACCGGGGCCGTCGCTGGCGCCGGACTGATGCTACCGACCTATCTGCGTGCCGAAAGCCATACCGGATTCACGAACGCACCGACCGGCGACACGGTCACATTCGGCTTTAACGTACCGCAGACCGGCCCCGATGCCGAAGAAGGTCTTGACGAGCTGCGTGCACAAGAACTGGCCGTCCAGCATCTGAACGGCGAAGGCGACGGCGGCATGCTGTCCACCTTCAGCCAAAAAAATCTGGATGGCACCGGAATTCTGGGCAAAAAAGTTAACTTCGTGACCGGTGACACCCAGACCAAGTCTGACGTTGCCCGTGCTGCCGCACAGTCGATGATCCAAAAAGACGGCTGCATCATGATCAACGGCGGCTCGTCTTCGGGCGTTGCCGTGGCTGTTCAGGGTCTTTGCCAAGAAGCTGGCGTGATCTTCATGGCGGGTCTGACCCACTCTAACGACACCACCGGTAAGGACCGTAAAGCAAATGGCTTCCGCCACTTCTTTAACGCCTACATGTCCGCCGCAGCGCTGGCACCGGTTCTGGAAAAAGCCTACGGCACCGACCGTCAGGCCTACCACCTGACCGCAGACTATACTTGGGGTTGGACGCAGCAAGAATCGATGGCCGCCGCGACAGAGGCCATGGGCTGGACCACCACCCAGAACGTACTGACGCCTGTCGGCGCTGGTGACTTCTCGTCCTATATCGCGCCCGTCCTGAACTCTGGCGCAGATATCCTCGTGCTGAACCACTACGGTGGGGACATGGTCAACTCGCTGACGCAGGCCGTGCAGTTCGGCCTGAAAGGCAAGCAGATCAACGGCAAAGACTTCCAGATCATCGTACCGCTGTATTCGGAACTGATGGCCAAGGGTGCCGGATCGAACATCGAAGGCGTCTATGGGTCCATGAACTGGAACTGGCAGCTGCAGGACGACGCGACGAAGGCCTTCGTCAAGTCATTCGGCGAAAAGTACGGCTTCCCGCCGTCCAACGCCGCACACACCTGCTACGTGCAAACGCTGCTTTATGCGGATGCCGTGACACGCGCCGGGTCGTTCAACCCCTGCGCCGTGGTCGAGGCACTGGAGGACTTCGAGTTCGACGGCATGGGTAACGGCCCCACCACCTATCGTGGGTCGGATCACCAGTGTTTTAAGGACGTTCTGGTCATGGAAGGCACCGCTAGTGCATCTGGCAATGCCAATATGGTTGGCTACGACACCCTGAAGATCGTGGAGCAGACCCCGCGTGCACAGGTCGAGTATCCGGAAGATCACCCCATGTTCGCCGGTGGCGCACTGGGCGACTGTAACCCGGGCGCGTAATAGCCAAGGTTCTGGGGCAGGCGAAAGTCGCCTGCCCTACATCTGCCCCGGTTCGTCCGGGATGTCCCAGTTTCATATTTTCTCTCAATCCAGCCCGAGCCCAAGAGGAGCGGACCGATGGACGCTATCATTCTTCAAATTCTCAACGGCCTCGACAAGGGGTCAGCCTATGCGCTGATCGCGCTAGGCCTGACGCTGATTTTCGGCACTTTGGGGGTCGTCAATTTCGCCCACGGCGCGCTGTTCATGATCGGGGCCTTCTGCGCCGTGACCATGCAACGTCTGTTGACGCTTTCCCATACGGTTATCGATCCGTCGCAAACCGACTTCTTGGGAAACCCGCTGCAAACCAAGGTGCCTTATCTGGCGTCGATCATTGGCGCGGACGGCGCACAAGCGCTAATCGCCTGGGCGGTACCACTGTCGATTATCCTCGTGATTCCAGTCATGCTGTTCGTCGGTTGGGCGATAGAGCGGGGCTTGATCAAGCACTTCTATAAGCGCCCCCATGCAGACCAGATCCTCGTGACTTTCGGTTTAGCGATTGTGCTGCAAGAAATCATCCGCGCCGTCTATGGTGCGAACCCAATCCAGTCGCCCGCCCCGCCGATGTTTAGCGGGTCCATTGATCTGGGCCAGTATTTGGGCTTTCAGGCCAACGCGATCGTCTACCCGATCTGGCGGCTCGTTTACTTCGGATTCTCCACCCTCATCATCGGTGCCGTCTTCGCCTTTCTGCAGTTCACCACCTTTGGGATGGTCGTACGCGCCGGCATGGCGGACAGGGAAACCGTTGGCATGTTGGGTATCGACATCGACAAGCGCTTTACCTTGATGTTCGGCCTCGCCGCCGCCGTCGCAGGCCTTGCCGGGGCGATGTATGCACCCATCGTATCGCCGAACTATCACATGGGCATGGACTTTCTGGTACTGTCCTTCGTCGTCGTTGTCGTCGGGGGCATGGGATCGCTACCTGGGGCAGTCTTTGCAGGCTTCTTACTGGGTATTCTGCAAGGCTTTGCATCCATGAACGAGGTCAAGGCGATCCTGCCGGGCATCGACCAGATCGTCATCTATCTGGTGGCTATAATCATTCTGCTGACACGTCCGCGGGGCCTGATGGGCCGCGTCGGCGTGATGGAGGACTAATCCATGCTGGGTCTGACAAAAAAGGACTTTTCCCTGTTCATTTTGGTTGTGGCGCTGACGCTGTTGGCACCGATCATTCTGAACCCATTCCCAGTGAACTCTTCGCTGGGGCAAACCTTCAACGCTGGATACCCCGCGCTTCTGCAACGCTTTGCGATCTTCGGCATCCTTGTCGTGGGCTTCAACATCCTGTTTGGCCTGACAGGCTATCTGTCCTTCGGACACGCGGCCTTTCTGGGTGTTGGTTCCTACGCGGCCGTTTGGATGTTCAAGCTACTTAGCTTCAACATTATCCCGGCCATCGTACTGTCAGTCGTTGTGGCAGGTCTGTTTTCAGTAGTGATCGGCTACGTCAGTCTGCGGCGATCAGGTATCTACTTCTCGATCCTGACGCTGGCTTTTGCGCAGATGTCCTATGCGCTGGCCTATTCGGTGCTGACGCCGCTCACGAACGGCGAAACCGGCCTGCAGGTCTATCCCTCTGACCCGCAGGTTCTGGCAAGCGTCGGCGCACCATCTGCACCACACATCTTTGGTCTGCCGATGGCACAATCCGCAACGTGGAGCGGTGGCGGCTGGGTCTTTACCTTCGAGGTGGGCTACTACCTCTGCGCGTTGATGCTGATCCTCGCGTTCTATCTGTCGATCCGCATCTTCCGGTCCCCATTTGGCATGATGCTGCGGGCGATCAAGTCGAACCAAACCCGTATGAACTACACCGGGTTGAACGCGAAACCTTACATGCTGCGCGCCTTTATCATCTCTGGCATGTACGCTGGTCTGGCAGGCGGTCTGTTGGCCGCGATGGACCCACTGACCGGGGCTGAACGGATGTACTGGACCGCGTCCGGTGAAATTGTCGTCATGGCTATTCTAGGTGGTGTCGGCACCCTTATCGGCCCGGTCGTGGGCTCTGGTGTTATTAAATATCTGGAAAATATCGTTTCCAAGATTAACGACAACGTGCTGCACAGTGCACTTCGTGCGCTTCCAGACGGGTTGGAAAACTTTCTAGTCAATATTATCCACCCCTTCGTCGGCGAAGGTTGGCACCTAACCTTGGGCCTGTTGTTTATGGTCGTCGTGATCTTTTTGCCCGGTGGCCTTGTACAGGGTGGCCAAAAGCTGGGCGCGATGTTCAACCGCCAATCCGGCAACACGACAGCGGCAGAACGTGACGCCGCGCGCCAGACCCCCTCTAAGCCTGCGGAATAAGGAGAGAGACCTATGGGAATCCTTGAAGTCAAAGGCATCAACAAGCGCTTCGGCGGTCTGCAAGCCTTGGGTGACGTGAACCTGTCGATTGTAGAGAACACTGTCCATGCAATTATTGGGCCAAATGGTGCTGGCAAGTCCACCTTGCTGAATGTGCTGGTGGGCAAGCTGATCCCCGACAGTGGGTCGGTCATGTTCGACAACCAGTCTGTGCTGGGTCGCAAACCGTTCGAAATTGCGCAGATGGGCATCAGTCGCGTTTTCCAAACACCAGAGATTTTTGCCGATCTTTCTGTCATGGAGAATGTCCTGATCCCGTGCTTTGCCAAGCGCGACGGGTCGTTCCGGATGCACGCCATCGAACCGGTCCGCCACGAGCGAGAGATCGCCCGGCAGGCCGAGGCGATGTTGGACGAGGTTAACATGCTGTCCAAAGCAGATGTCATCGCATCCAGCCTGTCACGCGGCGACAAGCGACGGTTGGAAATGGCAATGTGTCTGGTGCAGGAGCCGCGCCTGATGCTGCTGGACGAACCCACCGCCGGCATGGCGCGGGCCGACACGGAAAACACCATCGCGCTGCTCAAGGATATTCGCACGAAGCGTGGCATCACGATGGTCATCATCGAGCACGACATGCAGGTCGTGTTCAGCTTGGCCGACCGCATCACCGTCATGGCGCAGGGCACCCCCCTCGTCGAAGGCAGCCCCGACCAGATCAAGGTCGATCCCAAGGTGCGCGAAGCCTACCTAGGCGAAACGCAAGTCTAAGGAGAGAAGACATGAACGTTCCATTCGATAAGAAAAAGAACAGCGCTGCCGTCGATCGCCCTTTCCTTAGCGTCTGGGAAATAGAAGCCTATTACGGCGAAAGCTATATCGTCCAGAACGTCAGCTTCGACATTCACGAAGGTGAAATTCTGGCACTTTTGGGCCGCAACGGGGCCGGAAAGACCTCGACGCTGCGCACGATTGCACGGCTGGGTAATCCGGAACTAAAGCACGGTGAAATCTGGCTGGACCATCAGCCGCTGCACCTTATGAAAAGCCACCAAGCGGCGGCTGCGGGTATCGCACTGGTACCAGAGGACCGTTGCATTATCGCGGGTCTAACAGTCGAGGAAAACCTGCAACTTGCTCAGATCGCGCCACCGATCGGCTGGTCACTGGAACGGATATACGAGTTGTTCCCGCGACTGAAGGAACGCCGCAAGCAAGAAGGCGTAACCCTGTCAGGTGGTGAACAGCAGATGCTGGCCATCGCCCGCGCGCTGGCCCGAGACATCAAGGTGCTGCTTCTTGACGAACCCTACGAAGGTCTAGCACCCGTCATCGTGCAAGAAATTGCCAAGACACTAAAGATCATCCGCGATCAGGGAATCACGACCGTGATCGTTGAACAAAACGCCGTTGCCGCGCTGAAATTAGCGGATCGCGCCGTTATTCTGGATACCGGATCTGTCGTTTTCGACGGCTCTGCAGAGGAAGTGCTGAACAATGAGACGTTGCGGGCAGAATATCTCGCTATTTAGGGCAGAGCGTTAACCACCGCTTTAATTCCTGACGCTAACGCCATGCCCTATTTACCTTTCGGTAATTGGGCAGGGCGAAAGTTATGGGACTTCAACAGTCCCGACACTGTATCAGAAAAGGAGCGTCGCCATGGAAACCCCGTCACTGCCCGTCGCGGTAGCCACCCCCAGACCGCCACCGATCGTGCAATCAGATTTACGCCCGACGGCTGATACGGCGGCCCTCGTGCACGATCCACGACCAGACATTCCCTTGCCGGTTCCCGCAAGCTTTGCGCAGAAAGGCGCCGTGACCTAAGCCAAAATCACAACGTCAGCGGATACTGTCGCAGCGATCGAACGCGTGCTGAAACCCTATGGTGTCGTGATGTTGCCAGACGCCCCTGAAACGCCGGCAACAAAAATAGTGCCGAAACTTTTAGCGTCAGCGGACGAACAAGCAACGGCGCGCGACGTCTGAGGGGATGGCACGTCCATTATCGAAACCACGCCGACAGCGCCGTCGATGGCGGCGGCTAACAACACCTAATCGGCAAATCGGTCACAGACGCTTTCCACCTCGCAAGCCTTGCCCTATAAGTTCTCAAATCGCGTGACCTTTAGGATCGCGCACGTCGAAGTAACAAGAGCAATGGCCGGGAAACTCATGGGCAACAAGACCTCTCAGGATAGCGATGTCAGCTTCATTCAAGCGCTGGCGGAACTGCTGCGCGCGAATGACCTGACCGAACTTCAAGTCAAACGCGACTATGCTGAAAACGACAGCCTGAATGTGCGCGTCAGCCGTCACATTCAATTCGCACCTGCACCGCAGCAAGCCTTGATGCACGCAGCCCCGGCACCGTCTGGCCACGCGCAAATGCAGGCTGCTGCTGCACCTGCCGATCCCGCAGCCCATCCAGGTGCCGTAACCTCGCCCATGGTCGGGACCGTATATATGGCCGCCGAACCCGGTGCCGCTGCATTCGTATCGACCGGAGCTACCGTCAAAGAAGGCGATACCCTGCTGATCATCGAAGCGATGAAAACGATGAACCACATCCCTGCGCCGCGCGCAGGCACCGTAAAGCGTATCCTTGTCGAGGATGGCGGTCCGGTGGAATTCGGCGCCCCCTTGATGATCATCGAATAGGGGCCAAGCCATGTTCGACAAGATTCTTATCGCGAACCGGGGCGAAATCGCCCTGCGTGTCGTCCGCGCCGCCCGCGAAATGGGTATTAAGTCCGTCGCAGTCCATTCCACAGCCGACGCTGATGCCATGCACGTGCGGATGGCAGATGAGGCCGTTTGCATCGGCCCGCCCGCCTCGGCCCAGTCCTATCTGAACTTTCCGTCCATCATCGCGGCCTGTGAAATCACCGGCGCGCAGGCAATCCACCCCGGATACGGCTTTTTGTCCGAAAATGCTGCCTTTGTGCAGGTCGTCGAAGACCACAGCCTGACCTTTATTGGCCCCACGGCCGCCCACATCCGTATGATGGGCGACAAGATCACTGCCAAAGACACCATGAAGAAACTTGGCGTGCCTTGCGTGCCCGGCTCTGAAGGTGGCGTACCAACGCTGAAGGACGCGCAGCGCGTCGGCGGCGAAATCGGTTATCCGGTCATCATCAAGGCGACCGCTGGTGGCGGTGGGCGCGGCATGAAGGTTGCGCAAACCGCTGCAGACATCGAAAAAGCATTCCATTCCGCGCGGGCCGAGGCAAAAGCCGCTTTCGGCAACGACGAAGTTTATATCGAGAAATACCTAACCACGCCGCGCCATATCGAAATTCAGGTGTTCGGCGACGGCAAGGGCAACGCGGTCCACTTGGGCGAGCGTGACTGCTCGTTGCAGCGGCGTCATCAAAAGGTACTGGAAGAAGCCCCCGGCCCAGCCATCACCCCGGAATTGCGGGCGCGGATCGGCAAGGTGTGCTCTGACGCGGTCGCCGCGATCAACTACATCGGCGCCGGCACGATCGAGTTCCTGTTCGAAAACGACGAGTTCTATTTCATCGAGATGAACACGCGGCTTCAGGTCGAACATCCGGTAACGGAAAATATCTTCGGCGTTGATCTCGTCCGTGAACAAATCCGCGTCGCCGCGGGTCTGCCGATGTCGTTCACCCAAGACGATCTGAAAATTCAGGGGCACAGCATCGAGGTGCGGATCAATGCTGAAAAGCTACCGAACTTCACGCCCTGCCCTGGCACGATCACCCAATATCACGCGCCAGGTGGCCTTGGTGTTCGCATGGACAGCGCCCTGTACGACGGATATCGAATTCCCCCCTACTACGACAGCTTGATCGGCAAGCTGATCGTGCATGGCCGCGACCGTCCAGAAGCGCTGGCCCGTCTGGCCCGCGCCTTGGGAGAGTTGATCGTCGACGGTGTTGATACAACGATCCCACTGTTCCACGCCCTTCTGGCCGAACCGGACGTGCAGACCGGAAACTATAACATCCATTGGCTGGAACACTGGCTGGAAACACATCTGGGGTAGCGACGTGACAGCAACCCTGTCGCCGGAATTGCTGCTACACGCTTACCGCCAAGGCGTGTTCCCCATGGCAGAAACCCGAGAGGCCGAAGAGGTCTTTTGGGTTCAGCCGCGTTTTCGTGGTGTGTTGCCGCTAAACGCGTTTCACGCTTCCCGTTCGTTGCGTAAAACGCTGCGGCGTGGACACCTTTCGGCCAGCGCCGACCGAAATTTCGAAGGTGTGGTACGCGGCTGCGCAAACCGACCAGAGACGTGGATCAACGATGCCATCTTTAACGTCTATATGGAACTTTACGCCCAAGGCGACGCTCACTCTATCGAGGTCTGGCATAACGACGATCTGGTAGGCGGCGTGTACGGCGTGACCATTGGTGGCGCTTTCTTTGGCGAAAGCATGTTTTCGACGGTCACTGACGCGTCGAAAGTAGCACTCGCCTGCGCCGTGACGCGTCTAAACTCCCAAGGGTTTCGGCTGTTCGATACGCAATTTATGACGCCACACCTCGCGTCACTCGGCGGGGTCGAAATACCCTGCAGCGCTTACGAGGCACGGCTCGCAACAGCCGTAGAAATGACCGCTCGCTTTGGACCTCAGGGACCAATCGCGATGGATCAGGTGCTACACTGCATGACCCACACGTCATAGCGTGGGTGGTCCATGGCGTTCAATGCCGGGGCAGAAGCAATCATCCAGCCGCTGAACGTGGGTGTTTCTTCGTTGCGGTAAGTCACCATCAGCTCTGCGTAGGCGTCGCCGGTCGGGTTGTCTGCCGGTACGCGGCAATCATTCATCGTGATGAGCAGGGCGCCGACCTTTTGCGATTCGCCGACGCGCATCGCCAGGTCAGTGGTCTGCCCCGTTACCTTGTCCAGCACGCGCAAATCGCCGCCACCTTCAGATATGGCCCGCTGCGCAGCGACTGGCCCCGCCATGAGTACCGCACAAAGGGCCGCGATACGGATCATTCCGGGGTCCACGCCTCATAATCCGACCGGTCGGCGGGTGCCGCACTGCGCAGCGACCCCTTTGGTGCATAGGCCAAAGGCGTACCAGTCAGGTTCTCTTGATGCGGCTGTTCCCATGGTTTGTGAACCAAGGGACGCTCGGTTGGCGGTTCATCCCACGTCCGGTGCAGCCAACCATGCCATTCTGGTGCAACCTTAGAAGCCTCGACTTCGCCGTTGAAAATTACCCACCGGCGGCTGTCGTCTGCGTTGCGATAAAAAATATTGCCGCCAGCATCCTCGCCCACACGCTCGCCGCTGCGCCACGTCCAAAATTGGGTGGCAAAAGTCTGGCCATCCCACCAAGTGAAACAGCGTGCGATGTTGCGAGCGATGCCCATGGTCGTCTCCGGGTTTTGGTTTGTCCCTTATTGCCGCAAGGGCGTGCAAAGGTCCAGAGGTGGCGGTCAGGGTAGCCGGGCCGTGACCTCTATTTCGATCTTCATCTCGGGCGTTTGCAGGCCTGCCCGGATCATCGTCGCTGCCGGGCGGGCGCGGGCAAAGGCTTCGGCTACGATGGGCCAGCAAGGTTCCCAGTCGGCGCCGTCCGGCAGGATGTAGTTCACGCGCACGACATCGTCGAGCGAGGCTCCGGCCTTGTGAAGCGCATCCTCGATAGTGCCCAGCGCGTTGCGGCACTGGTCCGTCACCATGCTTGGCATTGTCATTGAGGTGTAGTCGTAACCTGTGGTGCCGGCGACAAAGACCCAGCCATCCGCGACAACCGCGCGGGAATAGCCGATTTTTTCCTCAAACGGCGACCCCGTTGAAATGTGGGTGATGGTCATCGGTCAGTCTCCATATCTGAAATACGCGGCCAAGCCCACTGTCGGCGCATAGAGCTTTAATGTCACTTGTGTCCGGCCAAGGTCATAGAAATTTCCCACCGGTCCTAGCCGCACTAAAAGCTACTCTGCGATACTATCCAGCCAATCTGTCGCGCAGGCAATTACGGGTGGCGGCGGCTAGGTGTCGCCCTACGCGTAATACTAATCCCGTGGTGCCTTGATTTTCTGCCGCGGCGTGCCGGGCGCATCAGGTGAAAGTGTTACCATCGCAAAGGTGCAGCCTGGGACGGCAAAAATCGGTGTCGTTCACCACTGGCGAGACGACGGCGGTGCTTGGCAACAGGTCATCAAATACCGGCCAGCAAAGCGTGAGTTTTCTCACATCTTGCCGATTTTTGGCCCATGCCCGAATCGAACCGAACAGAATGCCGCGACCTATAAAACGAAAGCGGCCCCCGCATTTGCGAGGGCCAGCCAGATAATAGCCTAAAGTAGCCGCAACGCTTACGCGCTGGCGGTTTCTTTCTCTTTCTTCTTACCGTCATCGTGGATCATCAGAGGGCTGGCGTCAGGGCCTACTGCCTCTTCGTTGACCACAACCTCGGTAACTGTGTCCATTCCGGGCAGTTCAAACATGGTGTCCAGAAGGATGTCTTCCATGATTGAACGTAAACCACGAGCACCAGTCTTTCGCTGAATCGCACGTTTCGCGATGGCCTTCAGCGCGTCGTCGGTAAAGGTCAGCTTAGTATCCTCAATCTCGAACAGGCGCTGGTATTGCTTAACCAGTGCGTTCTTGGGCGCGGTCAAGATCGTGATCAGCGCGTCCTCGTCAAGATCAGTCAGTGTCGCAATAACCGGCAAGCGGCCAACGAATTCCGGGATAAGACCGAATTTCAGCAAGTCCTCGGGTTCCAGCTCGGTAAAGATCTCGCCTACGCCACGCTCATCAGGGCCTTTGACGTTGGCACCAAAACCCATGCCTGACCCTTTGCCACGCTGGGCGATGATCTTGTCGAGGCCAGCAAATGCGCCGCCGCAGATGAACAAGATATTCGTCGTGTCGACCTGCAGGAATTCTTGCTGCGGGTGCTTACGGCCGCCCTGTGGCGGAACGCTTGCGACGGTGCCTTCCATAATCTTCAGCAATGCCTGCTGCACACCCTCACCCGACACGTCGCGGGTGATGGAAGGATTATCAGACTTGCGGGTAATCTTGTCGACTTCGTCAATGTACACAATGCCGCGCTGCGCACGTTCAACATTGTATTCAGACGCCTGCAACAGCTTGAGGATGATGTTCTCTACATCCTCGCCGACGTAACCTGCTTCAGTCAGTGTCGTGGCGTCGGCCATTGTGAACGGCACATCAAGAATACGGGCCAGCGTTTGTGCCAGCAGCGTCTTGCCGCAGCCCGTCGGGCCGATCAGCATGATGTTGGATTTGGCCAGCTCAATATCGGACTTGTCCGAATTATTCAGGCGCTTGTAGTGGTTGTGGACGGCAACCGACAATACGCGTTTTGCATGCATCTGGCCGATGACGTAATCGTCCAGCACCTTGCAGATATCGCGGGGCGTCGGAACGCCGTCACCAGATTTCAGAGACGCAGATTTCGTCTCTTCGCGAATGATGTCCATGCAGAGTTCGACGCATTCATCGCAGATGAAAACGGTCGGACCCGCGATCAGCTTTCGCACCTCGTGCTGACTTTTGCCGCAGAAGCTGCAATAGAGCGTATTTTTGCTGTCGCTGCCGGTGGTGCTTGCCATGTGGTCGTGTCCTTCGGCCGTGGGCCTTTTGGTATCGCGCTGTCCTTGGTCATGAAGACTAGGACAGCGCCGTGGGGGCCACAACGTCAAAATCGCACAAGGTGACGTGCGATCAGCGCCATGTGATCGTCAGGACGCGATCATTCGTCGCCGCGCTCGCGGTTGGCGACGATTTCATCGATCAGGCCCCAGTCTTTCGCCTCTTCTGGCGACATGAAGTTGTCACGCTCCAACGCGGCTTCGACCTTTTTCAGGGTCTGGCCGGTGTGCTTGACGTAAATTTCGTTCAAACGAGTCTTAAGTTTCTGTGTTTCTTGGGCGTGGATCATGATGTCCGTCGCCTGCCCCTGATAACCGCCGGAGGGCTGGTGAACCATGACACGCGAGTTCGGCAACGAAAAGCGCATCCCCGGCTCGCCTGCTGTCAGCAGCAAGGACCCCATAGAGGCTGCTTGACCGATCACCAGCGTCGACACCTTAGGCCGGATATACTGCATCGTGTCGTAGATCGACAGACCTGAGGTGACGACACCACCGGGGCTGTTGATATACATCGAGATTTCCTTCTTAGGATTCTCGGACTCAAGGTGCAGCAACTGTGCCACGATCAGCTGGCTCATCCCATCGTGGACAGGGCCAGACAGAAAAATGATGCGTTCCTTCAGCAAGCGGCTGAAGATGTCGTAGGCGCGTTCGCCACGGGCGGTCTGTTCGACCACCATGGGAACAAGGTTCATGTAGGTTTCGACGGGATCTTGCATTAGGATGCCTCTGGTTCTGGACGCGGTGGCGCGCTCGTCTGTTCTTGTCAGGTCCAAGTCTATGCACCCCGGCGCAGGGCTTCAAGGGCAGTCGGCCCTGTGATGCCAGCGCGGCATGAACACGACGCTAACGCAGGTGGCGTTTCGAGCATATTCGGGCAAAGCGTCACAGTGGCTTCGGCAGGTGCGCGGTCTAGCTTGCAGCTTATGATCGCATTTACCCCGACTCGTGCCGCCGGCCTTACCCGGCTTGAAGATTTCCTACCGCATGCGGTAGGGAACTATGCCAGACGGCGCAACTTTGACCTACCCGGCCATGCCAATGTCAGCCGCATGTCGCCATGGTTACGCCACCGCGTCGTGACAGAAGCGGAAGTTATCGCCGCAGTCGTCGCTCGTCATGGTCCTGAGATGGCTGAAAAGTTTCTGTCTGAGGTCACGTGGCGACTTTATTTTAAAGGCTGGCTGGAACGGCGACCATCCGTTTGGGCGGCCTACAAAATCGAACGCCAAGCGGCATGGAACCGGATGCAGACCGAAAGTGGGCTGCGCCATCAATGGGAGGCCGCCTGCCGTGGCGAGACCGGGATCGCATGTTTTGATCACTGGGCACAGGAACTGACGCAAAGCGGATATCTGCATAATCATGCACGCATGTGGTGCGCCTCGATCTGGATTTTTACGTTGGGCCTACCGTGGACGCTGGGTGCGGATTTCTTTTTGCGCCATCTGCTGGACGGGGATGCGGCTTCTAACACGCTGTCGTGGCGTTGGGTCGCTGGCCTGCAAACACGGGGCAAGCATTATCTGGCACAGGCGGACAATATCGCGACCTATACCGACGGCCGCTTTGCCCCAACAGGGCTGGCAGAGGATGCTAGCGCGCTTAACGGTCCACCGCATCCTCCCCTCGGCCCCTGCCCTACGACCGACCCGATTCAGGCAGACCTGCGCAGTGGGTTGCTGTTGACAGAGGACGACCTTCATCCCGATCCGTTGCTTGCAAATGGACTGGCCCCCGTTGCGACGGCGACCCTTCAGGCGACAACTGGCCGCAGTATCCTTGTGTCCAGCGCGCAGGCCGTAGATTTTACGCGCGCAGCCATCGCCGATTGTACAACGCGGCTAACCGACAGGCTGGGACCAATAACCGCCTGCGTGGACACAGACGAGATTCTGCACTGGGCGTCTGCGCATCGGCTGGAACAGGTCGTGATGCATAATGCAGCCGTTGGCCCGGCACGCGATGCGTTGGAAGGTTTACGCGCGAAACTTTTGGATCACGGCGTTCGGTTCAGTGTGCAAGTGCGCCCGTTGGACGCACTTGCAAGCCAACATGCAACGGCTGGCTTTTACAAATTCCGCGCTGCCCTTCCGGAAATAATTGCCTTGGCGCAACCCTGACTCAGATCAACCAGTTTAAGGCGATTGCGTGTCAATCCGGCCGAATTCAACACTTTTCCGCCATAATTATAGCTATTAGCCACGAAAATGACACCTACGTCTTGGTTTAGCCAGACCATCGGCGAACTGCGGCCCCAACCGGTCCCTAATCCTGAACGCTAGTAATAATGCCCGGCTGCCCCTGCACCGGTACAGGAATTGGTTAAGTCATGCCAAG
The DNA here is from genome assembly GCA_024635625.1 of Loktanella sp. GTDB lineage: Bacteria > Pseudomonadota > Alphaproteobacteria > Rhodobacterales > Rhodobacteraceae > Loktanella. The sequence continues at coordinate 24,145 of JAGXIQ010000154.1, forward strand.
TGGTGTCATCTTAAATATCGGAAACGATCGTCGTCTGAATCCGAACGACTACGCCACGGCATACAGCAATTTCACGACCTCGCAGGTTCTTGGCACCGGTACAGTTAGCTATAGCTCCGGGAACGGCAGCGGCACACGGACGGGCACATACTTTATCGGTACCGACGGTGGCGTACACTTCGTCCCGGACACAGCATTTCCCGGACAGCTTTACAGCGTGACCGTTCAGCAGGCGCCGGACGTGGGCGTCATATTCGGCAGCGGCAACAATGACACGGGCATCAACGGGACGGATACAGCTGACTTCATCTACGGCGGCAATGGGGTCGGCACGAATGGCACCGGCAATGACACGATCTTTGCTGGAAACGGCAACGATACCGTCTTTGTGGGTGGCGGCAACGATTTTGTCTATGGCGGGGCCGGGAACGATGTGCTGCTGGGCGGTGCCGGCAACGACGTACTTGACGGTGGAATTGGCGATGACCAGCTGAACGGAAACGGCGGCAATGACACCCTGTATGGCGGCGACGGCAACGACAGCATCGACGGCGGGATCGGCAACGATTCCATTGATGCAGGTGCTGGCTATGACCGCGTCGACGGCGGCGCGGGTGCGGATACGATTGCCTTAGGCGAAGGCAACAACACGGGCCTTGGCGGCAGCGGTGACGACAGTATCACTGCAGGCAGCGGCGCGGACACGATTTTCGGCGGTGCGGGCCGTGACAGCATCAGCGCGGGTGCAGGGAACGACACAGTCTTTGGCGGCGACAGCGCCGACACCATCGACGGTGGTGCAGGTTCGGATACGATCTATGGCGAGGCCGGGAACGACAGCATCCTTGGTGGAGACGGCAACGATCTGATCTATGGCGGCGACCCAGCCCCCGTCGCGATCACGACCGAAACGCTAAGCTGGACAACGCAATCTGCCGCTGGCGGCGATCTGCGCAATGGCTTTACGCAGGACACAGGCAATATCAACGTCAGCGTATCCTTCCGCGATGACGGCAGCCTGACATCGACGAACAGTTCCGGCACACCGATCTTTACCAATGGCGACGGACGTTCGACGACGTCTTCGGTCGAGCTTTTGGGCACCAACGGCAATACCGTTACGACCGTCGTCGATTTGGCCGCCGATCCCACCAGCGGCGTTTCGGACGCAGTTTCGAACGTCGGCTTTTGGGTCACCGATATCGACGGCGTCAACGACGGCACAAACAACTTCCGTGACACCATATCGGTCATGGCCTACGGTCCGGACGGCGCCGCCGTGCCAGTCACGATACAGGTTTTTGGCAACGATACGCTTAGCGGAAACACCGTTACCGCCGCGATGACCAATGATGCGGCGGATCAGGCGCAGGGTGCGATCTACGTCACTATCTCCGGTCCGGTCACCTCGTTCGAGGTCGCCTTTGGCAATACCGGCACAACGAACCATGCTGTCTACATCAGTGACGTGCGGTTCACGACGATCGCCCCCACTGCTGGCGACGATAATATCGACGGCGGTAGCGGTGATGATCTGATTTATGGCGGCGCGGGCAACGACAATCTTGTCGGCCGCGCGGGCGAAGACACCATTTATGGCGGTGACGGCAACGACACGATCGACGATGAGCCAGGTGCTTTCAACGGGGTCAGCAACGATACATTTTACGGCGATGCGGGCGACGACACTCTGTATTTGGGTGGCGGCAACGATGTCGGCTATGGCGGTACGGGAAATGATTACCTGAACGGCGAAGGTGACGACGATACGCTGTACGGCGATGCGGGCAACGACACGCTTTATGGCGACAGCGGCAATGACCGCCTGTTTGGCGGCATCGGTGCCGATACGATGTTTGGCGGTCTGGGCGACGACACCCTGCACGGCGGCGCTGGTGCCGATTCGATGGACGGCGGCACGGGCACCGACACGCTGGATTATACCGGCAGTAATGCCGCCATGACGATCAACCTTGCGACCAACGCCGTCACCGGCGGGGACGCCACAGGCGACACGATCGCAAACTTCGAAAGTCTGATCGGCGGCAACTTTGGCGACAGCATCACGCTGTCCAACACCGCAGGTACAATCACGGCTGGCACCGGCAATGACACCCTGTTCGGTGGCACGGGCAACGACCGTATTGTTGCCGGGGCCGGACAAGACACCGTTTCTGGCGGGGCAGGCAATGATGTGCTTTTCGGCGACGACGGCGATGACATTGTCGGCAACGCCACGAACGAGGCAGGCAATGATACGCTGTATGGCGA
>JAGXIQ010000155.1 GCA_024635625.1 Loktanella sp.
GTCGTCAGCTCCTCGCGGATGGCTACCAAAGCCACCTTCGCCTTGAACTCCGCCGTATAGCGCTTGCATTTCGTCATTTTAGGTCGGTCCTTCAACAGTCGCTAAAGCTTAGCAACTGGTCCGAAATCCCGCGACCACCTCTGTCCCCATCACACATGATTTTTATGACACCCTGCAACAAATCTATTGGAAGACTGCCAGCGGCGGGCGGTTCCGGCTGATCGGCGGGGTGATGATCCTGACTTTCATTGTGGGGGCCTTGGTCGCCCATCGCACACGTTTCGGTCAGAACGTGTATGCGCTGGGCGGCGGTGGTGGGACGGCGCGCTTGATGGGGGTACCCGTCGCTTCTACCACAATCGGTATATATGCGATTTCTGGCGGTTTGGCGGGGCTGTCGGGAAATGTCTTTTCGCTTTATACCTCGGCGGGGTATTCGCTTGCCACGGTAGGCGTGGAACTGGATGCCATCGCCGCTGTCGTCATCGGCGGCACGCTGCTGACGGGGGGGTACGGATTTGTCGCAGGGACATTCTTTGGCATCCTCATCATGGGGCTGATCTAGACCTATATCGTATTCGACGGCTCTCTATCGAGCTGGTGGACAAAAATCGTGATCGGAGGTTTGCTCTTTGCATTCATCCTGCTGCAAAAGGGACTGACTTGGGCATCGACGGCACGCAGAAAAGCAGCGACTGGCTTCGTCACGCCATCATGAGTTTCGTCCATTCCGGTGGCCGAGAGGAACGTGCGTCGAACCATACCACCTTTGTTGTCGATCAACTGGGGCGTGCCATCGTCGCCGGTGAATATCCGGCGCGCACGATGATCCCGCTGGACCCCGACCTGTGCGAGATGTTCGGTGTGTCCCGCACTGTGGTCCGCGAAGCCAAAAAGACACTGATCGCTAAAGGTCTGATCCAGTCCAAAGCCAAGGTCGGTACCCATGTACGTATGGCCGACGACTGGAACATGTTCGACGAAGACGTGCTGATGTGGCACGCAGCGCAAAAGAATCCGTCGCAATTTTATGAAGAATTGTTTGAAATACGCATGATCTTTGAACCGGCTGCGGCCGCCAAGGCTGCAGCTATGGCAAATTCGGTGGACAGCGCGCGGCTGAACCAGCTGTGCGACGATATGGAAAACGCGACGGACCGCGCGGCATTCGCCGTGGCGGATTACGAATTCCACAAGCAAATCCTAAAGTTGTCGCGTAACCGTTTTCTGCATTCCTTGGGCGATATGGTGCAGACCGCGCTTTATTCCTTGTTCATGACAGAGGCGAATGACGCCTTTCCGCAAAGTAAGGTGGACGTCTCTGCAAAACATCGGGCGATTGCCGTGGCCATCGCGCGTGGCGAGGCTGCGACCGCGCGTGATGCGATGACGGCGGTGATCAGCGACAGCTTTGCCCGTACGCAATTGCGCTGTCAGCCCACCTGATCAGCGTTTCGTTTTGCGCGGTCACGGATGCGGTCCTGCAATAACATCAGAATGCGGGCCACGACTGGCGTGTGGTCCGATTGGCTGCGGCAGATCAGGGCGTAAGGGGCCACGGCCATGTCAGGTGCGACGTTCAGTATGCCGATATCGCTATTCATCCGTGCCGGGCTGACAAGGATATCCGCCACGGAACGGGCCACAGGGGCCACTACGTTGGTGTCGGATATTATGCCTAGCGTCAGCACTAAGGATGACGTGGACAGGGTGCGTGATGGCGGCTCTAACCCGTGGTGCATGAGATAGGCTTCGACTGCTTGCCGCAGTAAACCGCCGGGCGCCTGCATGACCCAGTCGTATGATAGGCTATCGGCCAGCGTCAGTGCGGTCCGCCCCATCAGGGGATGGTTCTTGCGCACGATCAAGGCGATGGGTTCTGGGCCTATGGGTATCGCGGTTACGTCCCTTGGGGTCACATTGGACAGCATCCGTCCCAGATAGAAATCAATGCGATGGGCAAAAAGTGCGTCCGCCAGCATGTCAGATGTATCGACTAGGACGTCGAATTCGATCTCGGGGTAGGTGACGCGCATATCGCGGATCAGTGGCAGGATCAGTTCCAATCCGGGGCCAGTGACGGTTCCTATCCGCACAAGGCCACCGGCCCCTTTGGCCAACATATTCATCTCGTCAAAGGCGATTTCCAGGTCATGCAGGGCAGACCGTGCACGGCGGGCCAGCAGATCACCAGCGGCAGTCAAAGCAACGCCGCGCGAGTGTCTCTCGTATAGTTGCGCACCGGTTGTGCGTTCCAGTTCCGTCAGCATCCGGGACGCCGCCGGCTGCGTGATACCCACCTGTGCAGCTGCGCCGGATATTTGGCCCGTCTCTGCCACAGCAATCAGCAGACGTAGTTGCGGCAATCGCAGGCCACGCTGAATCAAGGCAGCGACGGATCCATCTGATTTTTTGGCGTTTGGCATTGTCTGACTCCCTCAAGTACACGCAGCATCATGCCGAGAATGGTATATCCATACGTAAAGATTGCATTTGATAGTTATATCCAGCGTGGTCAACCTATGCGCAGCAGTCGACAGCCGGATCGGTTTCGGATCGCACTGCCAACACAATCGCGCGGGGATCGTCGGGGGGAAACTGATGGCCGACCGCGCAAGGGAGGACGACATGACACTTTTGAAATTCATGCTGACAACGACTGCGCTGGTCGCGATGACAACGGGCATGCTGACGACCGGTGCCTTGGCGCAGGACGCGGGTTACGTTGGCATTGCGATGCCCACGAAATCCTCGGCCCGCTGGATCGCCGACGGCGACAACATGGTCAAGCAATTCGAAGAGGCGGGCTATACCGTCGATTTGCAATACGCAGAGGACGACATTCCAAACCAGTTGGCCCAGATCGAGAATATGATCACTAAGGGCGTCGACGTGCTGGTTATCGCCGCGATCGATGGCACGACCTTATCGAACGCGCTGGCCAATGCTGCTGCCTCTGACATCGAAGTGGTCGCCTATGACCGCCTGATCCGCGACAGCGGCGACGTCAGCTATTACGCGACTTTTGATAATTTTAAGGTCGGTGTGCAGCAGGCAACGACGCTGGTGGACGGGCTGAATGCACGCTTCCCCGATCAAAAGCCATGGAACGTCGAACTTTTCGGCGGCAGCCCCGACGACAACAACGCCTATTTCTTCTATGATGGTGCGATGTCTGTCCTGCAGCCTATGATCGACGCAGGCGACATGGTGATCCAGTCCGGACAGATGGGCATGGATCAAGTTGGTACGCTGCGCTGGGACGGTTCGGTCGCCCAAGCACGGATGGATAACCTGTTGTCGGCAAATTACACTGACAAGCAAGTTCACGCGGTACTTTCGCCCTACGACGGTCTGTCCATCGGCATTCTGTCCTCGCTCAAGGGTGTGGGTTACGGTTCTGGCGACATGAAGATGCCTATCGTCTCTGGTCAGGATGCTGAAATCCAGTCGGTTAAGTCGATGATCGCGGACGAGCAGTATTCCACGATCTTTAAGGACACCCGCGAGCTTGCCCGCGTCACTGTCGGCATGGTCGAGGCGCTGTTGAATGACGGCGAGCCAGAGATCAACGACACGGAAACCTATGATAACGGCATCAAGGTCGTCCCGTCCTATCTGTTGGAACCGCTGCCGGTCACCAAAGAGAACTGGGAAGCGACCCTGCTGGACAGCGGCTATTATACCCGCGACCAGATCGAGTAATCCTCCCTGTCGGGGGTGGCGCGGGACGTTCCCGTGCCGCCGCCGCGCTGGCCTTTGACACCGACCGCAAGGCACGGGTCGAAGGCCATTTTTATCTAAATGACATCTGTTCGTGCAGCGGGGACGCCATGTCGACACTTCTTGAAATGCGGGCGATCACCAAAGAATTCCCCGGCGTCAAAGCGCTGGACCGGGTCAACCTGTCTGTTGAAGAGGGTGAAATTCACGCCCTTGTCGGCGAAAACGGTGCTGGCAAATCGACGTTGATGAAGGTGCTGTCGGGCGTTTACCCGCACGGCAGTTATACGGGTGACATCGTCTATGACGGTCAGGTCCAAAGCTTCGCAAACATCCGCGACAGCGAGGCGCAGGGCATCATCATCATCCATCAGGAACTGGCCTTGGTACCGCTGCTGTCAGTGGCCGAGAATATTTATCTGGGCAACGAACGCGCGACGCGCGGCATCATGGACTGGCGTGCGACGCGTGCCGGTGCCGCCAAGCTGCTGGCACGTGTAGGATTGAAGGAACATCCCGACACACTGGTCGATGCGCTGGGCCTAGGTAAGCAGCAGTTGGTAGAGATCGCCAAAGCGCTGTCCAAGGATGTGCGCCTTCTTATCCTTGACGAGCCGACGTCGTCCTTGAACGAGACCGACAGCGCCAAGCTGTTGGACCTGTTGCTGGAATTTAAGGCGCAAGGCGTCACGTCTATTTTAATCAGCCACAAGCTGAACGAGATCAGTAAGGTCGCCGACACGATCACCGTGATCCGTGACGGGGCTGCTGTGTCGCGTTTGGATTGCCGGACAGGCATCAGCGAAGGCGACATCATTCGCGATATGGTGGGCCGATCACTGGATGACCGCTATCCACCACGCGTGCCTACCGCGACGTCTGACGTGGCGATGCGGGTCCAAAACTGGTGCGTAACGCATCCGTTGCACAGCGATCGGCAGGTCGTCAAAGACGTGTCCTTCGACGTGAAAAAGGGCGAGGTCGTAGGGATTGCGGGCTTGATGGGGGCAGGGCGCACGGAGCTGGCGATGTCCCTATTTGGGCGAAGCTACGGCGCGCATATCACAGGGTCGGTGCAGATCGGTGGGCGCGATGTAGACCTGTCCACGGTCCGTCGTTCGATCAATGCGGGGCTGGCTTATGCTACCGAAGATCGCAAGACCTACGGCCTTGTGCTGGATGAAACCATCCGGCGCAATGTGCCACTGGCCAATCTAGAGGGGGTCTCTAACGGGATCGTCGTCGACCGCGGACGCGAAGCCGCAGTGGCCACCCGTTACCGGGACCTGTTGAAGATCAAGTCGAGCAGTATCGAGCAGGAGACGGTGAACCTGTCAGGTGGCAATCAACAAAAAGTCGTGCTGTCCAAGTGGCTGTTCGCTGATCCTGACGTACTGATCCTTGACGAACCGACACGCGGCATCGATGTCGGTGCCAAATTCGAAATCTACACGGTGATCCGTGACCTTGCCGCATCCGGCAAGGCGATCATCGTCATTTCGTCCGAAATGCCAGAGCTTTTGGGCATCACGGACCGCATTTATGTCATGAACGAAGGCCGCTTTGTGGGGGAAATGCCCACCGCAGAGGCGAGCCAAGAAAAGATCATGGCGACCATCATCAGATCGGGGGATCGCACATGACCGACACAACAAACCCGGATAATACCGAGCTGCCACCGGTGCAAATCAAATCCAGCTGGTCATTTTTGCGCGGCCATATGCGCGAATACGGCATCCTGTTTGCACTGATCGCGATCATGGCGTTCTTTCAGGTTGCGACGGGCGGCATCCTGCTAAAGCCAGTCAATCTGACGAACCTTATTTTACAAAACTCGTACATCATCATCATGGCTATCGGCATGCTGTTGGTCATCGTGGCGGGTCATATTGACCTAAGTGTCGGGTCAGTCATGGGCTTTGTCGGCGCGCTGGCCGCCGTGATGATTGTGAATTTCGATGTGCCCTATTTCCTTGCAGGGCTGCTGTGTCTGGTTGCCGGTGGAATGATCGGCATGGCGCAGGGGTTCTGGATCGCATATTTTAAAATCCCCAGCTTCATTGTTACGTTGGCAGGGATGCTGGTCTTTAAGGGCCTGACGTTATGGCTTCTGGCGGGGCAATCCGTTGGACCATTCCCCAAGCCGTTCCAACTGATTTCGTCCGGCTTCATCCCGGACCTGTTCAACGGTGAAAACCTGAACCTGTTTTCCTTGCTGATCGGGGTGCTCGTTGCCTCTGCCATCCTGCTTCTTGCGATCCGGACCCGCGCAGAGGCCACAAAGACAGGCAGCGTTGAAGAGCCGTTCTCTTTCTTCGCCGCCAAGAACGGCCTGATATTCTTGGCGCTCATCTACATGAGCTATCTGATGGCCGATTTTAGAGGCCTGCCCAACGTCTTCATCGTTATGGCTGTATTGATCGCGGCTTATTCCTTCGTCACCAGCCGGACCACGATTGGGCGACGCATCTACGCCATCGGCGGGAACGAAAAGGCTGCGATGCTTTCGGGCATCAATGCGCCGCGCCTGACCTTTCTGACCTTCGCCAACATGGGCGTGCTTGCAGCGCTCGCGGGCCTCGTCTTTGCCGCACGTCTGAACACCGCGACGCCCAAGGCCGGTGCAGGGTTCGAACTCGACGTGATCGCGGCCGTTTTCATTGGCGGTGCGTCGATGGCCGGTGGTGTCGGCACCATCGTCGGGGCCGTCATCGGCGCCTTTATTATGGGTGTCATGAATAACGGTATGTCGATCCTTGGGATTGGCATCGACTGGCAACAATGCATCAAGGGACTGGTGCTGCTGGCCGCCGTGATCTTTGACGTCATGAACAAGAAAAAGGGGTAAGCCATGCTGCTATCACAATATCGCACCGAAGCTGGCCGCATTCAGGTTGTTGCTCGCGACGGCACGCAGGCCTGTGACGTCGCCACGAATAAGTCGCTTTACGAACTGGCGATGGACTGTGCCACCACAGATGCAACCCTCCGCGACCGGATCGGCGCGCTGGGCATGGGGCCTGTTGTCGACCTAGAGTCGCTTTATGAAAACGGCCGGATGCTGCCACCGCTTTTCCATCCGGACCCTGCGCATACCTATCTGACGGGGACCGGCCTGACGCACCTCGGCAGTGCGTCTACCCGGTCGGCGATGCACGAAAAAGAAGACAAGGCTGAAACGGATTCAATGAAGATGTTCCGCTGGGGCGTAGAAAGCGGCAAGCCCGAAGGCGATGCCGCCGGTGTTCAGCCAGAGTGGTTCTATAAAGGTACCGGCCATGCGCTGATCGCGCCTGGTGCGCCCTTGCCATCGCCCGCCTTTGCGTTGGACGGAGGAGAGGAGCCCGAGATCGCAGGCCTTTATATTATCGGGCCCGACGGCACACCGTCTCGCGTGGGCTTTGCCTTGGCCAACGAGTTTTCCGACCATGTGACTGAAAAGCAGAACTACCTCTATCTGGCACATTCCAAGCTGCGGGTCTGTTCTGTGGGGCCAGAACTCTTGGTCGGCGATCTGCCCGCTGATGTGCAGGGCCACAGCCGGGTGATCCGCGATGACGTTGCCATATTTGAGGCCCCATTTGTGAGTGGCGAGGCCAACATGTCCCACACCATTGGGAACCTTGAACATCACCATTTCAAATACGGCATCTTTTGCCAGCCCGGCGACGTTCACATCCACATGTTCGGCACCGCAACCTTGTCGTTTGCCAATGGTATTGCCTGTCAGGCGGGCGACGTGTTCGAGATCGGCGCGCCAGCTTTCGGCTTGCCCCTGCGCAACGCGCTTGCGATTGAAGCTGCGACATCATCGGCGCGTGTGCGCGTCGCAACCCTGTAGGGACCTTTGCCATGACCTTCACTCCCGCCCCTTGGCCCCGCCGTCTGCGCTCGCAGGAGTGGTATGGCGGCACAAGCCGCGACAACATCTATCACCGTGGCTGGTTAAAGAACCAAGGCTACCCCGACGACTTGTTCGACGGGCGGCCCGTGATTGGTATTTTGAACACATGGTCCGATCTGACACCCTGCAACGGCCACCTGCGCGAACTGGCCGAAAAGGTAAAAGCCGGTGTCTGGGAGGCAGGCGGTTTTCCGGTCGAAGTGCCTGTGTTCTCGGCGTCAGAAAACACCTTCCGCCCCACAGCGATGATGTATCGCAACCTTGCCGCCATGGCGGTCGAGGAAGTTATGCGTGCCCAGCCAATTGATGGCGCGGTGCTGCTGGTTGGCTGCGATAAAACAACGCCTTCGCTGATGATGGGGGCCGCATCTACTGATATCCCGTCTATCGTGGTGACTGGCGGGCCGATGTTGAACGGCTGGTTCCGTGGTGAACGGGTCGGATCGGGCACAGCATTGTGGCAGATGTCAGAGGACATCAAAGCTGGCAAAATGACGCAAGAGGAATTCTTAGAGGCAGAGCAGGCGATGAGCCGCTCTTCTGGTACGTGCAACACGATGGGCACGGCCAGTACGATGGCCAGCATGGCAGAAGCGCTGGGCATGGCCTTATCCGGCAATGCTGCCATTCCGGGCGTCGACAGCCGCAGGCGCGTCATGGCGCAGATGACGGGCCGTCGTATCGTGCAAATGGTGAAGGACGATTTGAAGCCCTCTGATATCCTGACCAAAGATGCCTTTGAGAATGCCATTCGCACGAATGGGGCCATCGGCGGGTCGACCAATGCAGTAATCCATTTGCTGGCCCTTGCTGGTCGCGTCGGGGTGGATCTGACTCTGGACGACTGGGATCGCTGTGGGCGCGACGTGCCAACCATCGTGAACCTGATGCCATCGGGAAAATACCTGATGGAGGAGTTCTTTTATGCCGGGGGCTTGCCCGTGGTACTTAAGCGCCTGAGTGAAGCGGGCATGTTGCACGAAGACGCGTTGACCGTCTCTGGCACCACCATAGGTGAAGAAGTCGCTGGCGCGCAAAATTGGAACGACGACGTCATTCTTCCGGTCGAAAAGGCCCTTGCAGCCTCGGGCGGGATCGCGGTTCTGCGGGGCAACCTTGCGCCCAACGGCGCTGTCCTGAAACCTTCTGCTGCCAGTCCACATCTGATGAAACACCGCGGCCGTGCCGTCGTTTTCGAGGATATCGACGACTACAAGGCGCGGATTGAGGACGACGGGCTGGATATCGACGAGACCTGCGTGATGGTTCTGAAAAATTGCGGGCCAAAAGGTTATCCGGGGATGTCCGAGGTCGGCAATATGGGACTTCCGCCCAAGGTCCTGAAGAAGGGGATCACTGACATGGTCCGCATCTCTGACGCGCGCATGTCCGGCACTGCTTACGGCACCGTCGTCCTGCACACCGCGCCAGAGGCTGCGGCAGGTGGGCCGCTTGCGGTCGTCCGCTCCGGTGACATGATCGAACTTGATGTCGAGGCGCGGCGCATCCATCTGGATATCTCTGACGAAGAACTTGCCCAGCGTTTGGCTGAATGGACTCCGCTCGCGCCGATGTTCACGAGCGGCTATTCGAAGCTGTTCGTCGACATGGTCGAAGGGGCCGATACTGGGGCCGACTTCGGCATCTTGAAAGGTAACCGTGGAAACGAGGTGCCCCGTGACAGTCACTAGAGGCGCAGGCGCGGGCTCGGTCGGTCGTCAATTGATCCGCGAACCCATCGCATTACTTGGCATCGGCAAGATCGCTCGTGACCAGCATATTCCGGCTATCGCAGGATCGGCCGCGTTTCACCTTGCTGCAACCGTCAGCCGCTCTGGTGGTGTCGATGGGGTAGAGAACCATCAGGACGTCGCACATTTGCTGAATGTTCGCCCTGACATCGGTAGTTTGTCGCTTTGCATGCCCCCCGTACCGCGCTTTGATATTGCAACGGCGGCACTGGCGGCGGGCAAGCATGTCATGCTGGAAAAGCCGCCCGGTGCGACTGTATCCGAAGTGCTGAAACTGGAGCGTCTGGCGCGGGCCAAGGGTGTAACCCTTTTTGCGACATGGCATTCGCGGCACGCGGCAGGGGTTGCAATGGCCCGCGCGCATCTGCGCGATGCGCAGATCAAGCATGTTCAGATCGACTGGAAAGAGGACGTCCGCCGCTGGCATCCGGGGCAGGACTGGATTTGGCAGGCGGGCGGTCTTGGGGTATTCGATCCCGGCATCAATGCCCTGTCGATTATGACTGCAATTCTGCCAAATCCCGTGCACTTGATAGCCACGACACTGGCCTTTCCGGAAAACCGCGAAACCCCCATTGCGGCTGACCTAACCTTTGCAGGGCCTGCCGGCATGACCGTCGACGCTGTCTTTGATTGGCGGCAAGAGGGGCCGCAAAGCTGGAACATCACCGTGGATACGAACATGGGACAGCTACGCCTGACCGACGGTGGGGCGACGTTACATATTGACGGCATGGCGCAGCCAACCGATGGCCTGGGTGAATACCCCAGCCTTTACCACCGCTTTGCCGAACTGATTGAGGCTGGTCAGTCGGACGTTGACACCAGCCCCCTCCAGCATGTGGCGGACGCCTTCATGCTGGGTCGTCGCGAAAGTGTCGCGGCGTTTTACGACTAAAATAAAGGAACATGACATGACCAACCTGACCGGACACCACTATATCGACGGCGCATGGGTCGCGGGGGGCACGTCCTTTCAATCCGATCCCGTTAGCGGCGATCCCGTCACCGTGCACTCTGGGGGGCGGGCAGAGATTGACGCGGCGATGACCGCAGCCGAGGCGGCCTTTGAAATCTACGGTTGGGCCAGTCGGGAAGTCCGGGCAGGCTTTTTAGAGACCATAGCCGAAGAAATCGAGGCACGGGGCGAGGCCCTGACCGCTTACGGCACCGCAGAAACAGGCCTGCCAGAGGCCCGCTTGAACGGTGAACGGGGGCGGACCTGTGGCCAGTTGCGTCTGTTCGCGGATCATATCCGCAAAACAGATTTCCTCGACCGCCGCCTCGATGCCGTCCTGCCAGATCGCGCGCCGCTGCCCCGCCCGGACCTGCGTATGATCCAGCGCCCGCTGGGGCCCGTTGGGGTGTTCGGTGCTTCGAACTTTCCGCTCGCGTTTTCTACTGCTGGAGGCGACACCGCTGCAGCCTTGGCCGCGGGCTGCCCCGTCGTTTACAAAGGCCACCCCGGCCACCCCGCAACGGGAGAGATCGTGGCACAGGCCATTGCCGCCGCGATTGATAAAACGGGGATGTCAAAAGGTACCTTTGGTTTCGTACAATCCAACACGAACGAGGCGGGCGAAGCGCTGGTTCAACACCCGCTGACCCGCGCTATCGGCTTTACTGGATCATTCAGAGGCGGCAAGGCGCTGTTCGATCTTGCAATGGCGCGACCTGAACCAATCCCCTTTTTCGGCGAACTCGGCGCTATTAATCCCGTTTTTGTGCTGCCCGCAGCATCAGCCGCGCGCGCGGCTGAGATTGGCACGGGTTGGGCCGGATCGCTCACGATGGGTGTTGGACAGTTCTGCACCAACCCCGGTGTTGTGGTAATCGAGGATGCCGATGCGGATGCATTCATCGCAGGGGCAGAGGCTGCACTGACCCAAGTATCCCCCGCACCGATGTTGACAGGCGGGACGGCGCAAGCTTATCGGGCAGGCGTTTCGGCGATTGCAGACACGGCAAAGATCGCTACTCGCATCAACGCCGCAGGTGAAGGCCGTAATGCCGGTCCGGCGCTTTTCACGGTCGACGCCGCCGATTGGATGGCTAACGAAGACTTGGCGCAAGAGATGTTCGGCCCGGCCGGGATTGTGATCCGCGCCAAAGATCCGGCGCAGATGGCGCAGATTGCACGCGGGCTGCACGGTCAACTGACCTGCACATTGCAAATGGACGACGCCGACCTATCCGTCGCGCAGACATTGGTGCCGGTGCTGGAACGCAAAGCGGGCCGGCTGCTGGTCAATGCCTTCCCGACAGGAGTCGAGGTCGCGGACTCCATGGTTCATGGCGGTCCCTATCCCGCCAGCACGAACTTTGGCGCAACCTCTGTGGGTACGCTGGCAATTCGTCGGTTTACGCGGCCGGTCTGCTATCAGAACATGCCAGAGGAACTGTTGCCGCAGGATTTGCAAGGTAGCTAGGCCAACCCTGCCGAGGTTGGCGCATAGCAAAGCGTAAAAAGAAAAGTAGCGCCGAACCGTCTTTGGATGGCTGGGCGCTACTTTTTTGGCTTTGGTCCGCGCCCGTGCTGTGCGGATATTGTCGGGACAGCGTTTGAGATGCGGGCAGGTGCTTTGTGCAGCCAACTGCCCGCCTCAATCCCCGCTATCGCCCGATGGCGTAGGCCTGCATCAAACGCGGCGTCGCAGCAGCGCGCATCAGGCCGCTGGCATCGCGGCTTGCGGCAGTCAGGCGACCGACAGACCATGGCTCTGCGACTTCTACCCGGTGTCCGCGCGCTTTCAAGTCCGCGATGACAGCGTCGCCAAAAGCTGGTTCGACCATCAGATGACCCGGGTTGGTGGCGCGGGGATAGAACGACCCTTGGAAATGGGCGGTGTGGAACAGGGGCGCATCGATTGCGGCTTGTAGGTTGGTCATGCCGTGTACGTGGCGAAGAAAGAACATCAACTGCCACTGGTCCTGCTGGTCGCCGCCCGGTGTACCGAAAGCAAGGCTCGCCTTGCCGTCACGGCCCGCAATAGAGGGTGACAGCGTTGTGCGTGGGCGGCGTCCGGGTGCCAGCGAAGTCGGCAGGCCTTCTGTGAGCCAGAACATTTGGGCGCGGCTGTTCAAAGGCATGCCAAGGCCGGGCACGACGGGGGAGCTTTGCAGCCAGCCACCGGAAGGCGTGGCCGAAATCATGTTGCCCCAACGATCGATGACATCGATATGCACCGTGTCGCCGCGCTTTTCGGACAAGTGTGCCATCGTCGGTTCGCCTGCACCGACGCCAGTATCCACGACCTCTGCACTGGCGCGTTTCAGCGCCTCGCGCACCCAAATGTCATGGCCCGCGATCTGTCCCGGCCGCTGTTCAAGCGACGCAGTCTTACCGATCATTGCCCGTCTGATCGCGGCATAGTCGCGTGACAGCAGCGTGTCGGTCGGGATTTCGGTATGGGCAGGGTCGCCGTAATAGGCTTCACGGTCCGCGAAGGACAGCTTCATAGCCTCTGTTACCCAATGAACAAAGTCGGCGCCGTTTGGATCCATATCCGCGATGCCAGACCCTTCTAGGATGCGCAGGGATTGCAGCATCGTCGGAGACTGCGCCCACATGCCGGGTTTCCAGACGGTCCAGCCCTCGTAGTCGACGGATAATGGCGCTTCATAAGTGGCCTGCCAGCCTGCCATGTCCTGCCCGGTCAGCACGCCTTTGCGGCGTCCACCGGCGGCGTCCATGACGCAGGTGTCGCGCATCCAGTCGTCGATCGCTTCAGCGACAAAGCCCTGATAAAACGCCCGACGCGCCGCTTCTATCTGGGCTTCGCGGCCACTGGCACTTTCGGCTTCGATCACGATCCGTTCCCACGTGTCCGCAAGGTCGGGGTTGCGGAACAGGGTTTCGGGGGCAGGGGCGCTGCCACCCGGCATCCATGTTGCGTAGGAGGTTGGCCATTCGTCACGGAAGAAATCGCCAAGCCCTGCGATGGTCGCCGAAACCCGCGCCAGCACAGGATGGCCGTGACGCGCATAGTGGATTGCTGGTTCTAAAATATCCCGCAGCGGCAGCTTTCCGTGATCGCGTAGCATCAGCATCCACGCATCGAACACGCCGGGGATGACGGTCGCCAACAGGCCAGAACCGGGTATCAGGTCAAGACCTTCGGCCTTGTAATGCTCTATCGTGGCACCTGCCGGGGCTGTGCCTTGACCGCAGACGACGCGGGGCGTGTCCTCGCCCGCGATTTGGATCAGGGCGGGCATATCGCCCAAAGGACCGCAAAGGTGCGGTTCCACCACGTTCAGAACAAAGTTCATCGCCGCACCTGCGTCGATGGCAGTGCCGCCTTTTTCTAGGATGCTCATGCCGACGGCAGAGGCGATCCAGTGAGTCGAGGTCGCGACGCCGAAGGTGCCCAGAATCTCGGGCCGGGTGGTGAATTGCATCGTTAAATCCTGTTTCAGTTGTCGCGGGGGTCGA
This sequence comes from Loktanella sp., assembly GCA_024635625.1. GTDB lineage: Bacteria > Pseudomonadota > Alphaproteobacteria > Rhodobacterales > Rhodobacteraceae > Loktanella. Next base: position 13,814 of record JAGXIQ010000155.1, read on the forward strand.
GGGCGTCGCGCAGACCGTCGCCCAAAAGGTTGAAGCCAAGCACCACCAGAAAGATGCCGATGCCGGGCCACATAGCCAACCAAGGTGCTTGTTCCAGAAACTGTTTTGCGGTGTTCAGCATGGACCCCCAGCTAGGAGATGGCGGCTGCTGACCGAGGCCAAGAAAGGAAAGTGACGCCTCTGCGATAATCGCTGTTGCGATGGTCAGCGTGGCCTGAACCAGTAAGGGGGGCACAATATTGGGTAGGATGTAGCGGGTAATGATGTCGCGGTGGGTCAGGCCGATGGCTTGCGCGCCTTCGACGTAGTCCTCGGTCAGGACTTGCATGGTCTGCGCGCGGGCAAGCCGGATGAAGATTGGCACAGCCGAAATACCGATGGCGATCATCGCGTTCGTCAGCGACGGACCAAGGAAGGCAGCCATCGCGATCGCAAGGATCAGGAACGGCGCTGCCAGAAGCGCCTCTGTCACGCGGGAAATCGCGGCATCGGTCCAGCCACGGGCGTAGCCTGCGGCGACGCCTAGCGGCACCCCGATTGCCAGCGCAATCGTCACAGACACGACCCCCGCCATAAGCGATGCCTGTGCCCCCCAGATCATGCGGGACAGTACATCGCGGCCAATCTCGTCGGTGCCGAACCAATGGGCGGCAGAAGGTGGTTTGCGCACAGCCATGAAGTCTGTGACGGCGGGTCCGGGGATCGGCAGCACAGGGGCCAGCACCGCGACGAGGCAAAAGAATGCCACTATACCGCCACCCAGCAACGCCGCCGGGTTCTTTTTCAGCTTCGCCCACACACGGCTACGCTTTGGCGGTAGAACCTCTGACAGTGTCTGACGGGACGGTGCGGTTTGAAATGTGTCGGGATTGCTCATTGGTCTGACATCTTCGGGTTCAAGACACGGTAGAGTGCGTCGGACAGAATGTTCATCAAGATGAAGGCGATGGCAGTGCACAGCACGATGCCCTGCACGACGGCGTAGTCGCGGTTAAAGACCGCATCGACCACCAGCTTGCCGAAACCGGGGATGGTAAAGATCTGCTCTGTCAGTACCGCCCCCGCTAAAAGTTCACCGAACAGCAAGGTGACGACGGTCACGACGGGGACAAGCGCGTTGCGAAGGGCGTGTTTGACGACGACCGACCTTTCGCCCAGCCCCTTGGCACGGGCGGTGCGGACGTAGTCGGATTGTAAAACGCCCAGCATGGCGGATCGCGTGTGACGCATCAGCGTGGCGGCTAGGCCAGTGCCTAGCACGAAGGCGGGCATCATCATGGTCTTGAGCGATTGCAAAGGATCATCGGTAAAAGGTTGGTATCCTGACGCGGGCAGCCACCCGAGGTTCACGGATACCAGAAGGATCATCATGATCCCCAACCAGAAGTTCGGGATCGACAGGCCAGACAGGGCCACGATGTTGGCGACCCAATCGATCCAAGTGCCTTTCTTGTAAGCGGACAGGATGCCCGCAGGGATGCCAATGATCACGGCAAAGAAAAGGGCCATGACTGCAAGCTGGATCGTCACAGGCAGTTTTTGTGCAATCAAGGTTGTGACAGGTTGGTTGGTGCGCAGGGATATGCCTAGATCGCCTTGCAGCGCGTTCCAAATCCAGTTGAAATATTGGACGTAGATGGGGTCGTTCAGGTGATATTTCTCTCGCAAGAAGGCCAGCATTTCGGGGTTGCGATCCTCTCCGGCCAAGGCCAGCACCGGATCGCCGGGCAATAGCTTTTGCAGCAGGAACACGAAGACCGAGATCAGCAGGATCGTCGGAATTGCGATCAGAAGGCGGTGGCCGATAAAGCGGAGCATGAGGAAACCTGACGGGGGAAGGGGTGGCCCGGCGACATACGTCGCCAGGCCGGATCGGTTACTCGGCCTTTGACACGCCAGCCAGACGGATCATGCCATCGGGGTAGGCGGCAAAGCCCGTGACGCCAGCGTCCATCGCCCAGATCCAGTTCTGGTGATAAACGTAGATCAGCGGCAGATCCTCATCGAGGATAGCTGTCGCTTGATCGTAAAGCGCCTTGCGCGCGGCCGTGTCATTGGTGGCACGGGCATCGTTCAGCAACTGGTCGACTTCGAGATTGCAGTACTTTGCGTCGTTGATGCCGCCTTCGCAGGTCACGAACTGATGGATGTTGCCATCGGGATCGACACGACCGGACCAGCCGATCTGGCTGATTTCATAGTCGCCAGCGGTTTGCTGGGACAGTTGCGTAGCAAACTCCTTGGCGACGACATTCACGGTGATGCCGGCTTCTGCCGCCATTGCCTGAATGACCTGCGTGACCTGCTGTGCTACCGGATCAGTAGAAACCTGAATTTCCACAGTCGGACTTTCCACGCCAGCTTCAGCTAGCTTGGCTTTGGCGGCCTCTATGTCGCGGGCGGGGATTGGTAGATCTTTGTTGTACCAAGGAGAGGTGGGTGGCCAAGGCTGGTTGCCTGCTGCAAATGCGCCTTCAAAGACCACTTGGTTCACAGCTTCGCGGTCAATGGACAGTGACAGCGCCTGACGCACCAACTTGTCCTGACCGAATGGGTTCTGCGCCTTGTCGCCGTTGGCGACGTTGACGGTCAAACCTTGATAGCCCAACGAGGTTGCCTGTTCCATCGTCAGGCCATCGTCGGCAGACACCGACGCGACATCTGTCGCAGCCAGTCGTTCGATCATATCGACATCACCGGCGCGCAAGTTTGCCAGTCGGACAGTGGTGTCCACGATGGGTAGGAAGGTGACTGTGTCAAAGCTGTAGGCGTCGGCGTTGTAGTATTCCGCGAACTTCGTCAACACGATGCGGTCCTGTTGAACCCGTTCAGTAAAGCTGTAGGGGCCTGCGCAGACTGGTGCGTTGCCAAAATCTACACCGGCTGCCTCTGCTGCGGTGGGTGACACCATCATGCCTGCGCGGTCCGCAAACTGGGCCATCAAGGTGGCGTCTGGCTGGGCCACGCTGATTTCAATCGTCGTGGGGTCGACGACATTGGTGCCGGTTATGGACGCGACTTCAGACTTACGACGGCTTTCCTCTAGCGTCTGAGAGCGGTTGATGTTGTAGGCAACGGCCTCGGCGTCGAATGGTGTTCCGTCCTGAAAGGTGACGTCGTCGCGCAGCTTCATGGTCAGGGTCAGGTTGTCCTCTGACCAGCTCCATTCCGTTGCCAGCATCGGAATGATTTCAAGGTCGGGGGTGATATCGACCAGTTTGTCACACAGTGACGCGTAGACGATCCGCCCCACGAAGGTGCGCGACTGATCAGGGTCAAGGATATCCGGATCTTCGGCCAGACCGATCTTAAGATCGGCGGCAAAAAGAGGGGCGGCGGTCAGCATCAGCATAGCGCTGAGCGTTAGAACGGTTGGCTTTTTCATCTGTAGACTCCTGAATGTTGGATCAAGTGGTCGTTTTTTGGTCTTGGGGTGGCAGCACGGCAGAGGCCGCGCGGTAGAGGTCGAAACGGGCCTGCGTCGTTGGGCTGCGCGAATGGCCGGAACCAATATAGCCTTGCAGCGACAGGGTATTCGCATGATGGCAGGCCGCCCATCTATCGGGGCCCGTCCCATCCAGCGCCGGACGATTTGTCTGGCAAATTTGGGTGGCATGCTGGCAGCGCGGGTGAAATCGGCAGCCTGTCGGCAGGTCAATTGGATTGGGTGGGTCGCCCTCCAACTTGGTTGCTGCATGGCGTGCGCCGATTTCGGCCACTGGGATAGCGGCGATCAGGGCGGCGGTGTAGGGATGCTTGGGATTGGCAAACAGGTCTGCGACTGGACCTTGCTCCACGATCTCTCCCAGATACATGACGGCAACGCGGTCGGCCATGTGGCGCACGACCGCTAGGTCATGTGCGATAATGACCAGCGTCAGGCCCAGATCGTCCTTAAGGTCTTGTAGGATGTTGATGACCTGCGCCTGAATAGACACGTCCAACGCCGACACTGGTTCATCGCCGATGACGACCTTTGGACCGGTGATCAAGGCGCGTGCGATACCAATTCGTTGCCGTTGCCCACCAGAGAATTCGTGCGGATAGCGGTCGATGACAGAGGCTGGCAGTCCAACGCGGGCGAGCATTTCGGCGACTTTCACGCGGCGATCTTGCTTCGTGCCGAACTTGTGCACGCGAAGGGGTTCTTCGATCAGCGCGCCAATAGTCATACGCGGGTTAAGCGATGAAAACGGATCCTGAAAAATGAATTGTAGGTCGCGGCGTAGGTGGCGCATTTCTTCGGGCGCAATATTCGCGATGTTGCGACCTTCGTAGACAACAGTACCGTCCGAGGGTGGCATCAATCGTACCAAAAGCCGCGCTAGCGTGGACTTGCCGCAGCCGCTTTCGCCCACGATGGCCAGCGTCTCGCCGCGGCGGACCTTTAGGTTAATACCATCGACGGCCCGCACGACCTTGGCCTCGCCAAAGAAAGGTTTGCGCCCGGCGAAACGCTTTTGCAGGGCCTGTGTTTCAAGGATGATATCGTGCCTGATCATGCTGCGTCCTCCTGCTGTTCCAGCGGGGCTTTCCAGCATGCGACACGGTGGCTGGTATTGCCGGCCGCGGAAGTTGTTGGCGGCACCTGCGCGCATTGGGCATCGGCAAAGGGACAGCGGGCGGCGAACCGGCAGCCACCCGGCATGTCGCGGGCAGGGGGGACGACGCCGGGGATCGTGACCAGTCGGTCCGAGCCACCATCAAGACCGGGCATCGAGGACATAAGGCCAATGGTATAGGGGTGCTGTGGATCATCGAAGATCGCTGCGACGGGTCCGGTTTCGACCATTTGTCCTGCATACATCACGGCAACATGATCAGCCATTTCTGCAACGACGCCAAGGTCGTGGGTGATCAGGATCATCGCTGTGCCAGTGTCGCGTTGCAGGTTGCGCATCAGTTCCAGCACCTGCGCTTGTATCGTCACGTCTAACGCCGTGGTCGGTTCGTCTGCCAGCACAAGGTCTGGGGTGTTGGCCAAGGCTATCGCGATCATCACACGCTGGCGCATGCCACCTGATAGGTTGTGCGGGTAGACATCAAGCCGCGTTTCCGGCGCTGGAATACGAACCCTGCGCAGCATCTCTAGCGCGTGGGCGCGGGCGTCTGCCTCTGATAGTTCTGTATGGCGGCGGACGGCCTCTGCAATCTGGTCGCCAATCTTGAGTGCGGGGTTAAGTGATGTCATCGGCTCCTGAAAGATCATGCCGATCCGATCGCCGCGTAGCTTTCGCATCTGGGCAGGCGGCAGAGTCAGAAGATCGTCGCCGCGGAACCGTGCGGTGCCTCCGGTCACACGAAGAGGCGGGGTGGCAAGCAGTCCCATAAGCGCCAGTGCCGTTAGGCTTTTGCCGCAGCCACTTTCACCGACGATGCACAGCGTTTCGCCTTTGTTCAGCGTAAACGACAAATCACTTACCAGATCGCGTGCGGTGCCATCGATGCGGATACTAAGCCCCGCAACGTCCAGAAGCGGTGCTTCGGTCATTCCGCCCGCCCATTCAACGACTTGCGTAAATTGTCCGTCAGATGTTGCAGGTGATCCGTCATCGCGGCCCGCGCCGCATGCGCATCCCGTGCATCGATGGCGTCAATGATCGCCGCGTGCTGTGCGTCGTAAAGTTTCAACAAGGTCGGGGAACGCGCTTCGTTCCGCTTCTGCTGCCAATCGGCAGAGCCGCGCACCTCGTCGATTAGGCCAAAGGCCACGGAAAGAAGTGGATTGTCTGCGATCCTCGCGATCAGTCTGTGCATCGCGCCGTCCCACAATTCGGTCGAGTCGCTATCCTGCGACGCACTGGCGCGGTTCGCCAGCATCCGCAGGCGGTCGACGTCGTCTGCCGTGGCGCGCCTGGCGCAAAGGGCAGCAAGCTGCGGTTCGATTCCCAGGCGCGCATCCATGACGGACAAAGCGTCAACATCACCCGCAAGCTCTGCCGCAAGTCCCGTTACAATCTGTGGCTGCTGACCGACAAATGTGCCCTTACCCTGCTGACGCCAGACCAAGCCTTCCGCTTCCAACGCCTCCAATGCGCGACGCACTGTGTGGCGGCCAACGTTCAGTTGTTCGGATAAAGCACGCTCTGTTGGCAGGCGGCCTTCATGGGGGACGTCGCCCGCATCGATCATCCGCCGGATGCGTGTCAGCGCCAAAGTAGTGTTGTCTTGTGGCTGATCTGTCGTGGTCACGGGTAAAGCCCAATCATTTTATTGGTTTCGCCCAATTATGAAATGGTTGATGGCCTTCAGTGTCAACGCCAGACATGCTGAAATGACAGTTTTGCGGGGATTGTTTGAAATAATCTAACCTTTAGCTTAAAATTTAACCGTATGACCGTCTGGTGTGCAATTCTTGTCATGATTTGCGTGTTTTGGCTTCGCATGGGGCAGTTTTGCCAGCCGTCGCTCTCCGCTGGGTTGCGGGATTTGGCGCCAGAAACCTGCTTTGGACGGTTGCGGATGGTGCGACGAGACAGCGAGGCGATAGACCATCTTGACGGAGGGCGCGACGCAGGACAGGTTTGTGACACATCCGGCTAAACGCCGATCGGCACCCGCGCCCCGACCCGAACATCAGATTACTGGTGCCTTTGGGGCGGGGCTTTTTCGTTTAAGGACTGACGTGAGACGCACTGTTGCACTTGGCCTCTTGTATTCGCGCAGCGGCGCTTACGCCCGGATCGGGGCTGCCTGCCGCGCCGGCGCGCTGAACGCTATTGCTCAGATCAACGCCGACCCAGTTCGCAGCATTACACTTGCGCCGGTTGAACGTGACCCCGAAGGTAATATCGACCGCTATGCCCCGCTGTGCGAAGAAATTCTGCGTGATACACCGGCCAGACACATCGTCGGTTGCGTCACGTCATGGAGCCGTAAGGAAGTCATTCCGACGTTAGAGAAGGGCGGTGGAACCTTATGGTATGCCGTTCCCTATGAAGGCTTCGAAGCGTCTGACCACGTGGTTTACCTTCATTCCTGCCCGAACCAGCATCTGTTGCCGCTGTTGGACTGGACCTTTCCGACATTCGGGCGGCGCGGTTATCTGACCGGGTCAAATTATATCTGGGGTTGGGAAATGAACCGTCTGGCCCGCGATCGCATTCACGCTGCGGGCGGTACGGTCTTGGGCGAACGATATTTGCCGCTGGGGTCCGTGGACGTGGCCCGGATGATCGAAGAGGTACGTGCAACCGCGCCGGATTTCATCCTGAATTCTTTGATTGGGCCTTCGTCTTATGCCTTTCTGCGGGCCTATGCGGCGCTGGGCGAAAGCGATGCGCGATTCCGCGCGGACCGTTGCCCTGTACTTTCCTGCAATTTGACAGAATGTGAATTGCCAGACATTGGCCCGGCGGCAGACGGGTTAATTGCCGCAGGCCCCTATTTCTGTGCGAACGGCGATGCCTTCGGCAGTAGTCACGAGGCTGCCGCCAATCACGCGGTGCACACTTTGGCCGACCTGTTAGAGGACGCCCCCGATAGTGCCACGACGAATATCGCCAGCTTATTGGATACGCCAACCGGGCATCGCAGCGGCATCGACGCCAAGACCCACCATACCGCCCAACGGGTGTTGATCGCACAGGTCAAAGACGGTGCGTTCGCGATGCGTTACGATGGCGGGCTTCGGGCGGGCGACCCATATCTGACTGGACCTGCGGATACGTCACCGCGTACCGCTTTGCGGGTGGTGTCATGACCGGGCCGGTGCGGATTGCTGACCTAGGCGGCGCGCGTGCCATTATTTTGCACCGTCCGCATGTGGTCGTCGCGGCGCTGACACGTCAGTTGCAGGCCGTCGGGCTACGGGTCGACGCTGTCTGGCCCGAACTGCCGGCCGAGGCTTTGGCAGCGGATTTCATCTTTTTTGACGCTGACATGGGCTTTGACGAACAATTCCCTTGGGACCGAGGCGCTGCCCCCATGCCGTTGATCGCCCTGATCGGATCAGAGGCGCCAGGCCGGGTGGAATGGGCGCTGGCGACCGGGGCGAACGCGCAAATTCTAAAGCCAGTGGGTGACAGCGGTGTCTACAGCGCCCTGCTGATCGCCCGCCACGGATTCGAGGCGCGGCAGGCGCTAGCGGCAGAGGCAGCAGACCTGCGCCGCCGCTTGGGCGAACGCCAGACCGTCGTGCGGGCTGTCATCCAACTGATTGACACCACCGGATCGGAAGAGGCTGCCTATGCTGCCTTGCGCGCCATGGCGATGGAGGCGCGGATCGGTCTGGAAGAGGCCGCCGCACGTGTGTTGTCACGCGGTCCGGTTCCGAGCCCGCGCACGAAAGGAGGTGCCGCATGACCGCTGCCGCTGCGACAGCTCTGGGTCCGGAGGGTGTCTGGCGTCGCTTGCGGCGCAAGCCGCTCGCGCTGTTTGGGATAGTCCTTGTTGTCCTGATCGTAGGGGCCGCGCTGCTTGCTCCGTGGCTTGCGCCATATGATCCGTTTGTCCAGCACTTCGATGGTCTGACCCTGTTCGGCGAGCCGCTACCACCGGGTGGGGCGTACGTTCTGGGCACGGACTTGCTTGGCCGCGATCTGCTAAGCAGGTTGCTATATGGTGCCCGAACATCGCTGATTATCGGTGTTGTGGCCAATGGCATCGCACTGGTTATCGGCACGATCATCGGGCTGACGGCAGGGTTCTTTCAGGGCTGGATCGGCGCGGTGCTGATGCGCTTTACCGACCTGATGATGGCCTTTCCAGCGCTGCTGCTGGCAATCTGTCTGGCCGCGATTTTTCAACCCAGCCTTTGGATCGTGGCCTTTGTTATCGCCATGGTGAACTGGGTGCAGACGGCGCGGGTGATCTATACGGAGACCTCGGCACTTGCCGCTCGTGACTATATCGCGGCGGAACGTACGTTGGGTGCCAGCACGTGGCGTATCTTGTTCAAGCATATCCTGCCGCATCTGGTACCGATGATTATTGTCTGGGGCACGCTGGGCATTTCTACGACCGTCCTGCTAGAGGCGACGCTTTCCTACCTTGGCGTCGGCGTGCAGCCCCCCACGCCCAGCTGGGGCAACATCATCTTTGAAAACCAGACCTATTTCCAATCTGCTCCTTGGCTGGTTTTCTTTCCCGGTGCCGCAATCGTCGTGCTGGCGCTGGCCTTTAACCTTGTCGGTGACGGTCTGCGCGATGTCCTAGACCCCACATTGAGAGGGTCTGACTGATGGCCGCCTATCTGATCCGCCGCCTCATACAAAGTGCCCTGATCCTGCTGGGGGTGTCGTTCATAACATTCTTCCTTCTATATGTCCTGCCCGCCGATCCGGTGCGCCAGATTGCCGGTCGATCGGCGACACCACAGACGGTTGCCAATATCCGCGCGCAACTGGGCCTGGATCAGCCGTTTATCGTGCAGTACGGGCGCTATCTGGCAGGGCTTTTTCATGGCGACATGGGCCGCAGCTACCTTCAGAAAACCGATGTTGCGACGCTTATTATGGCGCGATTGCCTGCGTCCTTACTGCTGATGGTCGCGGGCATCGGCGCAGAACTCGTGATCGGCCTGACAATGGGGGTCGTGGCTGCACTTTGGCGGGGCAAGGCCTTGGACAACGGGTTGATGATGACCAGCTTTGTCACCGTCAGCGCGCCGCAGTTCGTCGTGGCTTTGCTGCTGCTTTATGTGTTTGCCGTGCAGTTGGGCTGGTTCCCGATTGGTGGGTACGGTACGCCTGCGCATCTGGTTCTGCCTGCGCTGACGCTCGGTATTCTTGGGTCCGGCTGGTATGCGCGCATGATGCGGTCCAGCATGGTCGAAGTGTTGCGTGCTGACTTTGTCCGCACCGCCCGCGCCAAGGGTCTTACCCGCGCCCGTGTGATTATGCGCCATGCGCTGCCCAATGCGATCCTGCCTATCATCGCCATGATCGGCATCGATATCGGCATCTTCATGGGCGGCATTGTCGTCGTCGAAGGCGTCTTTGGCTGGCCCGGGATTGGCCAGCTGGCTTGGCAGGCAATTCAGCGCGTCGACATTCCGATCATCATGGGCGTCACGCTCGTATCCGCCTTTGCCATCGTGCTGGGCAACCTGCTGGCCGACCTTGTGGCCCCCCTAATCGACCCCCGTATTCGTATCCGCTAACCCAACAGGAGAGAAGACAATGAAAAAACTGCTCGCATCCACCGCTTTGATTGCAGCCTTTTCGCTACCAGCCTTTGCCCAAGAGACGCTGGACCCCAACGCCACGCCGGGCGGCAACATTACGGTCACCTATAAAGATGATGTTGCCACGTTGGACCCCGCAATTGGTTATGACTGGCAGAATTGGTCGATGATCAAATCGCTTTTCGATGGTCTGATGGACTACGAGCCCGGCACAACGACCCTGCGCCCCGGTCTGGCCGAAAGCTACGAGATTTCGGACGATGGCTTGACCTTTACCTTTCACCTGCGCCCCGGCGTGAAGTTCCATAACGGCCGGGACATGGTCGCCGAGGATGTGAAATACTCTCTTAACCGGGTGACTAACCCTGAAACGCAAAGCCCGGGTGCCGGCTTTTTCGGTGCTATCGCGGGCTACGATGCCGTGGCTGACGGGTCGGCAGATTCGTTGGAAGGTGTCACCGTCGTCGATCCTGCGACCGTGGAAATAAAACTGTCGCGGCCCGACGCTACATTCCTGCATGTCATGGCGTTGAACTTCGCCTCTGTTGTGCCGCGCGAAGCAGTCGATGCGGCGAATGGTGATTTTGGAAAGATGCCAATCGGCACCGGTGCCTTCAAACTGGGCGACTGGACCATCGGCCAAAAGCTGATTTTTGAAAAGAACGCAGATTACTGGCGCGCGGGTCTGCCATACCTTGATACTGTAACGTTCGAGGTCGGCCAAGAACCGATTGTTGCGCTGCTGCGGTTGCAGAATGGCGAAGTCGATGTGCCCGGTGACGGCATCCCGCCCGCCAAATTCCAAGAGGTGATGGGCGATCCTGCTCAGGCTGCCCGGGTCGTTGAAGGCGGCCAGCTGCAGACCGGCTACATTACGCTGAACGTCACGACCCCGCCGATGGACGATGTGAACGTGCGCAAGGCGATCAACATGGCGATCAACAAGGACCGCATCACCCAGCTGATCAACGGTCGCGCAGTGCCTGCGAACCAGCCGCTGCCGCCCTCGATGCCCGGCTATACCGAAGACTACGCTGGCTATGCCTATGACGTGGAAGCAGCCAAGGCGCTCCTGGCAGAGGCTGGTCTGGCCGACGGGTTCGAAACCGAACTTTACGTCATGAACACCGACCCTAACCCGCGCATTGCGCAGGCAATCCAGCAAGATCTGGCGGCAATTGGCGTGAATGCGTCGATCCAATCCCTTGCGCAGGCCAACGTGATCGAGGCGGGCGGCGCGGGCACTGCACCGATGATCTGGTCTGGTGGCATGGCATGGATCGCGGACTTCCCCGACCCTAGCAACTTCTTTGGCCCGATCCTAGGCTGCGCCGGCGCAGAAGAGGGCGGCTGGAACTGGTCCAAGTTCTGCAACGCAGAGATCGACGCCGAGGCGACCGCCGCCGACAGCATGATCGACCCCGCCGACCCCGCGCGGATGCAGATGTGGTCCGACGTCTATATGAAGGTCATGGAAGAGGCCCCATGGGTGCCGGTGTTCAACGAACAGCGCTACACTATGAAGTCGGCCCGTATGGGCGGCGCTGATGCGCTTTATGTCGATCCGGTGTCGATCCCGGTGAACTACGACTACGTCTACGTGACGGAGTAAGCAGCATGTGTAAGGCTTGCGATTACACGATCCATGGCGCGCAACACCACTTTGGCTGGGACAATTCACTTGTCCCGGCGCAAAGGGTGGAACCGGGCCAGACGATCCTGTTTCACTGCCACGACAGTTCGGCGGGCCAGTTAGGCCCGTCGTCCACCGTGGCCGATGTAGCGACGCTGGATTTCGGCAAGATCAATCCTGTGTCCGGTCCGATCTGGGTCGAAGGGGCAGAGCCGGGGGACGCGATCAAGGTAACTCTCGACAGCTTTGCGCCGCGTGCGCAGGATGGCAGAGGGTGGGGCTGGACCGCAAACATTCCGGGCTTTGGCCTGCTCGCGGATCAATTCACCGACCCGGCACTGCACATCTGGTCTTATGATCCAGAAAGCATGGCTCCGTCGTTGTTTGGCAAGGAAGGCCGCGTGCCTTTGAAGCCCTTCGCCGGCACCATCGGCAACGCGCTGACTGAACCCGGCCTGCATTCCGTCGTGCCGCCCCGACGCGTGGGCGGAAACCTTGATATCCGCGATCTGTCGGCAGGTACGACGCTTTATCTGCCAGTGGAAGTCGCGGGCGCTTTGTTCAGCGTTGGCGATACCCACGCAGCGCAGGGTGACGGCGAGGTTTGCGGCACCGCGATTGAAAGCCCGATGGACGTGGTCCTGACCCTTGATCTGGTGAAGGGTGCGAACCTGAAAACTCCGCGTTTCACCACGCCGGGGCCGGTGACGCGGCATCTGGACGCCAAGGGGTACGAGGTCACGACGGGCATCGGCCCCGACTTGATGGCGGCGTCACGCGATGCCGTCGCAGGCATGGTTGATCATTTGTGCGCCACACGCGGCATGGCGGCGGTTGACGCTTATATGCTGGTCAGCACGTGCGGCGATCTGCGGATTTCTGAAATCGTGGACATGCCGAACTGGATCGTTAGCTTTTATTTTCCACGCTGCGTGTTCGAATGACCGTTGCTTTGAAACCAATGACCGGGGCTGATACGGCCCCGGACGCGACCATTCTGTCAGTGCATGATTTGACGGTTTCGGTCCGCAGTCAGGCGGGGTTATTGCCGCTGATCAAGGGCGTATCCTTCGATCTGAAGCGCGGTGAAACGCTGGCCATCGCTGGCGAGAGCGGGTCCGGCAAGTCGATCACATCACTTGCGATCATGGGTTTATTGCCACCGCCAGCGGTCCGGGTGACAGGCGGTGCTATCACATTGGGCAGCAGCGTGCTGACAACATTGCCAGAGGCACAGATGCGCAGCCTTCGCGGCAATCGTATCGCGATGATTTTTCAAGAACCGATGACTAGCCTCAATCCGGTGATGACCGTCGGTGCCCAGTTGATCGAGGCGATCCGCGCCCATGCGCCTGTGTCGCTCAGAGTTGCAAGAACAGAGGCGCTGGCAGCCCTGACTGCGGTGCGGTTGTCCGATCCGGCGCGTCGCATGGATCAATATCCCCACGAGTTATCAGGTGGCATGCGCCAACGGGTTATGATCGCTATGGCACTTGCCCTTAAACCCGACGTGCTAATCGCCGATGAACCGACGACGGCGCTGGATGTAACCGTACAACGCGAGGTTTTGGACCTGCTGCGCGATTTACAAAAGTCCCATGGCACGGCGATCCTGCTGATTACTCACGATATGGGGGTTGTGGCCGAAATGGCTGATAGGGTCGTTATCATGCGCAAGGGCGTGATTGCGGAAACCGGTACTGTCGCGCAGATATTCGATGCACCCACTGCGACCTATACTCGAGAGCTTCTGTCAGCCGTGCCGCGCATGGGGCAGGGCGGCGAACTGGTCGCGCGGCCAGACACGCCCGTGGTGGCTGATTTGCGGGACGTGCAAGTGCGATACGACATTCGCGGCGGTGTGCTGAACCGCGTGACGCACCGCGTTCACGCCGTCGAAGGCGTCAGTTTCGATATCCGTGAGGGAGAGACCTTTTCGCTTGTGGGGGAATCTGGGTGCGGCAAGTCCACCATCGCCCGTGCGATCGTTGGACTTGCGCCGCATGAAGGGCTGATACGGGTAGGGGACCAGACCGTCGGCCGCATGACGGCGCATGCGCGCAAACGGTTAAGCGCCGCGACGCAGATCGTGTTTCAGGACCCAATGGCGGCGCTGGATTCGCGTATGACTGTTGGCGATCAGATTGCAGAGCCGTTGCTGATCCACGGTCAGGGCGATGCCGCAAGCCGCCGCGATCGCGCCGCGCATCTGATGGAGCGAGTCGGTCTGACAACCGCGCAACTGGACAATTACCCGCACGAATTTTCGGGCGGGCAGCGACAACGCATCTGTATTGCGCGGGCTTTGGCGTTGACGCCGAAATTGATTGTGGCGGATGAAAGTGTGTCTGCGCTGGACGTGTCGGTGCAAGCACGGGTGCTGGATTTGTTACGAGCGCTAAAGGATGAGTTCGGCATCGCAATGCTATTCATCAGTCACGATATGGCTGTGGTCGAAAATATCTCTGACCGGGTCGCAGTGATGCAGCTTGGCCAGATCGTCGAGATGGGAAGTCGGGCGCAAATTTTCGGCAATCCGCGCCACGCTTATACCCGCCGCCTGATGGAGGCCGTTCCCGTTCCAGACCCGACCTTTATCCGTCCGACTACACCGCGCATGGCGGGTGAAATCCCGAACCCTGTTCATGGTGTTGGAACAGTCATCGCGCGCCACCGCATGCAAGAAGTATCCAAAGGCCACTTCGTCGCACAGGACGCGTGACGCGCCTCCTGTCGTCAGGTGAGCGCTGTTCGCGTCACGATGAGGCTTCTTTTTCTGGTTGCAGCAAAACATCGGCGTCAAAACCGCGCTTCTCAGCACTTTTGCGAACGGCGTCCCGAAGCGCCTCGCTTTTCGATAGCAGGCGTCGAAAGCGCGCTTCGTCTAGCATCAGCAATGTCGATGGCGCGATGGCACGTACCTCTGCCCGGCGGGCGCGACGCGTCAGGATGGCGAGTTGGCCAAACATCTCTCCGCGTCCCAGCCGCCATGTCTGGCCGGCACTGTCGAGTTCGACAGCGCCAGAGGCGATGAAGTAAACGCTGTCAGCGGCACTACCTTTGGGAACGATCACGGTGCCTGCGTTCACGTAAACCGTTTGGAGCGCCCGCCCCAGACGGGTCAGCGCATCGGCGTCTAGACCCTCGAACAACGGAAATTGCCGGACCAATTCGGCCCGTTGCAACGCAATGTCGAGTTTAGGGCGAACCTCTGCGGCAGCACGGCGGTGTAGAACGTCCTGCTGCAAAGCGGTATGTACCTCGGCACCGATCAGACCGTCCTCTCGAATGGTGTTATATTCGCGTTCTTCAAGCCGCAGCGCGGTGCGGCGGATCAGTCGTCGCTCCAGCTCTTCTGCGTAGCCGGGGTATTGAAGCCGAAGCCCCTCTAACGCGGATTCAGTGGCCTCGATCCGGCGGGCAAGCAGTTCGTGCAGCAAGTCGGCCACCCGACGTCCATGGATGCGGCGAATGCGACTGTCGATGAAAGCGCCCAAATCGCGTAAAACCAGTCGGTGGGACAGCAAGAGCTCAAACCTGTCTGCGGTCATGCGGGCGAGGGGGCGTGACAAATGCAGTCGGCGTTGCAATGCCACGGCAGTCAGAAAGGCAGGGCCATAAGCAACACTTCGCTTTGAGGCGCGCTGGTAACCGCTGCGCCCACCTGATCGGGCACCCTCTATCAGCTGGTCGGCATCCAAAAGTACCTGCTCTGCCATCCTTGCCGAAATCGTCCTTTCCCTGACCCGCGACAGGATCGTATCGCGTTCATGGCCAGCCAACGCGATCAGCCCCAACGTGATGCGGTCACGGTCCAAAATATCTGCGCTCGCCTCGGCAGCATCGACTGCACCGTCCAGCCGTTCGCCAAATCGTTTTGCTTCGGATCGCACGATGTCGCGGGACAGGTCGTAGTTTTCAGTCGTACGGGCGACGTCCTCGCGGACGGTTTGCAGGGCCACGGCGACAACCTGACGCGATAGGGCGTCGTCGATAGGCGACAGGCGATCAAGGCCCAGCCAGCCGATCACCATGCGCAGGGTAGAGCCTTGGACAATTAACGTGAATAGCGTGAATCCGGTGGCAAGAATGCCAACGACCCGCTTAACTTCGACGGGCACGCGAATGCTTTCGGTGACGGCAAGTGCAAGCGCCAGTGTTACCGCGCCACGCAAACCACCCCACAAGATCGCAGCGCGGTAAGGACGTTCAACAACCGGAGAGGCTCGTAGAAGAGTCAGTAGTGGCATCAAACCAAATAGGACAACCGCCCGCGCAGCAACTGCGGCAAGGATAACAACGCCGATCAAGGCCACGTCAGTTAAACGCACCTCTTCCAGCAGGCGCGGGATCAATAGCGCGGCCAGAATAAAGATCAGCGCGCCCGCCCAGTGGGCGAGCAGCCCCCACACCTCTAGCAGAGAGTTCCAGCCCTGCGGCGGTAAGCGACCCGGACCAGTCAGGTTCAGCGTCAGCCCGGCTGTGACAACTGCGATTACGCCAGAGGCACCCACGCTTTGTTCCGCCACGATATAGGCAAGGTAGGGCAGGGCGACAGATATCGAAATTTGCGCCCGCTCATGGCTTGCGAAAAGCGACATAACCCAAACAGCCAGTCGTGCTGCGATCCATCCAGTCAGTGCACCGCCTGCGATCAAAAGCGGAAAGCGTCCCAGCGCTTCTGACAAGGTGGGATTGGGAAGGCCGAGCATCACGTAACCCATAAACAGACCGAACAGGGCGATGGCCGCTGCGTCGTTCAGCAAGCTTTCACCTTCGATGATACGGGCCAGTCGCCGCGGCGCAGAGATTGAGCGGAAGATCGAAACAACAGCCGAGGGATCCGTCGTAGAGACAATAGCACCGATCAATAGGCAGGCGGCCAAGGGAAGGCTACTGGCCCAAGATAGCGCATAGCCGACGCTGATGGTCGCCACGACAACGGCCACGACAGCAAGGACAAGGATTGGCACCCAGTCGTCCAGCATGCGTCGTAAGTTCATCTCTAACGTCGCCTGAAACAGCAGTGTGGGCAAAAACACGTAAAGAAAGACGTTAGACCGGATAGGAAGACCCAGAATTGCCTCTGCCACCGGGTTAAGCGCATCTGTGAGGGTTGTCCGTAGCAAGAAGGTCGCTCCGACACCGATCAGCACGCCGACGACTGCGAGGATCAAACTATAAGGCAGGCGCAGCCGTGCAGCCAGCGGCTCTGCAAGACCGATGACTAGAAAAAGCGATGCTATAACGGTGGTGACGAGAATGATGTCCATGCCACTGGAATATCGTAGAACGCATGCGGGCGGAACGGGTGAGAGCGCGATTACACGGGCGCGTGCGTCCATTTCGGATTAAGGACGGCGTTGTTCCTGAAATTGCATCAGCATTTGGCGGAAAATCGCATCAAAGCATGATTGCATGCCGCTTTATCGGGCGGTCCGTCTAATATCTATGTTGTCGAGGTGCGAACCCGAAAACGGTCTTCCGAATGACACCGTTGCTCAACTGGATAGCCCTCAAAGCCTCCCTGCCAACTTCCGTGTGTGTAAGCCCAGAAAAAGTGGAGATAAATGAGGTGGTGGACCTACGGGTCTACTACCAGATTGACTTCGCTACTGTATACGTCGGATATAGCCATCGTAAGTGCGGGCCGTTAGCTCAGCTGGATTAGAGCAGGGAACTTCTAATTCTCAGGCCGGGGGTTCGAGTCCTCCACGGCCCGCCAATTTCAAAATTTTGTTGTTGCCAGAAAAGGCAGAAGCACGCTCAAAAAAAAGCGATAGGTTGCTCAACTCAAGTAAATAAGGGGTTTGGCGATTGCGAAGTGCAAACCGTCACGTACTGATGCCTTCGTAATCTGGCTGAGACCTCAGAGGTGGATACCAGTAGGTCACCATGATTGTTGAGAACTTTGCTGCGCTACTGATCGGAAGTGATGGTCAACATCTGATCGTAGGTAGAGATGGCCATAGTCCTCGCCCTTTGGTATGGTCCGACATCGAAAGACCAACTTTTCGACAAAAGTTGGTCTTTCGATGGGGTCCACGGGTCCAAGCCGTGAAGTTTGCGTTGGCCTTCCGATCGGCGGTGAAGTCCACCGTCAATGGCCAAGGAACTGAACATCTCTGCGCAGATATATTTTGCCGTACTCAGCACCGTCCGGAGCAAACCGCGCGATACCCCTCGCTCGAATCCGTTTCCGGACCTCACTCCGATCCAGACCCAACCGCTCAACGATTGTCGCGATCGTCATGAACCGATCGTGAAATGCCGCGACATCCGCCGCCGACAGGTAAAGCTGTTCCTTTCCGTTTGTAGGATGTCGTCTTCTTGTTGCTGGAGAATGTCCTGCATCAAGGAATGACCGGAATTTTATTGTGCTCCTCAGGCCAATCGCGAGAACCATCTCTGTTAAGTTAAGATCAGTCTCGAAACGCAGGCGCGATGCTGCCAGGCCGCTTCTGCCGTTCCAGAACGCAAAAAGGCCCTGCTTTTCAGGGGGGGCTCGTCAAACGTTGAGTTGGCGTTGATGTGTTTTGGACAAGCAAAAACCAGACTGATTGGGTCGGGTTCTAAGCTTTTGATTTAGCGTAGTATTTTGATTTCTGAAGCATGAAACCACTGAAATCTTATTCGGCATCGCAGCTTGCCTTCGTATGAACTGGATTGTCTGCTATTCCAGACAAGCGCTGCGTTCACTTCCCGATGCATGGACTGGCTGACGCGACAGCGCAGGCCAAGAGGTAGTCACTTGAAGAAGAAGTGCTTCGACGGCAACTCAACCTCTGATAGCACCATCTCTTTCCTTCCCGTAATCAACAAAATCCACATAAGCATCATTGACGCGCGACGTCGATGCGCCGCTCGGAGATCTCACATGACGCAAGACAAACGCACCGCACTGTATTTGCGCAGCGCAGCAGAGAGCGACAAAGCGATCAACTCCCAACGTGAGCGCTGCCGTGACTTCGCCGATCGGAGCGGATGGACCCTTGTCGCTGAATACATCGACAACGGCTTTGCATCTTCGTTGGTGGAACGCCCGGGCATGTCCGATCTGATGTCGTCGATCAGGCAGGGCCTTATCGATTGTGTCGTCGTTGATGATTTCGCGCGGATCTCGCGCAACCATGTCGACGTGCGCACCTTCGAAGATTTTTGCGAACAGACGGGTGTTGCTGTGATCGACTCTTCTGGAAACGTCGGGACAAACGCGTTTTTGGGGAACCTAAGCGGAATACTGGGCCTATGAATTGCCCGGAAGGCACAGGCATCGGCTCCAAAAGGCGCCGCCGTCGCCTACCCTAGCCCACATAACACCCGGCTCAATCAGTGACTTCAACAGCGGCAAAGACCTTCCTCCCGAAGAATGCATAAAGGGCGCGACCGATCGGCCACGCCCTTTCATTTGAAGCCGATCTGCATTTACGCCTTGCTATCGGGCCCCGCAGCTTTGGCGGACGACACCTTCGGCGACGTATCGTCATTTGCCGGCTCGCGCATCGTCGCGATGCGCAGAGCGATTGCCTCCACCACGGCCTGGGGGCAATCCGGGTGCTTGGCGATACGGCTCAGGTTTGACGCCTTTGCCGATTTGACAAAGCCTTCGAACACGGACTGAACGAACGCGGGGCTGCTCGCCTCCAGCATTGCATCGATTTCATCGCGCATGGCGTCGAGGATGGCACGGTGTGCGCGTTGCTGCGCGATACCGATCCGCGCACCGGTCTGGGCGATACGCTGAATTTGCGTGTTCTGACCATCAGTCAGACGGGTGAAGTCGATTGGGCCTTTCGGCGGCCTTGTGGGTTTGGCCATTATCTGGTCCTCCAATTCTGGTTTCGTTTGTCAGCCGAGCGCGGTGGTCCTCTCTGCTGGTCGCAGCGGCTAAAAAGTAGATCGTAATTTTTGACTGGAACGGAAGAAAAAATTTCGACTTCCTTTTTTTGTTCAACCTTCCGGCTCGTCGCTCCGCTCCGACCCCCACCAGCCAGTGGCCGTGCGCGTCAGAGCCATGATCTTCGCTGTCAGGGATTTCCGGGCTGTCGCGACCTTCAGCAGTGTACTATCGGGCAGCATCTGGGCGACGGTGACGATCGCTTCATCGGCAGCGCGGATCTGATCGAAGGCCTCGGAGAATTCGGCCTTTGCCTCGTCCTGTGCCCGCTTCCTCAAGACTTGCAGGGCGCGACCGAAGAGACGGCGGGCGAGATGAGGACGGTCAGGCGAGTTGGGCTCTTTGCTGGGTGCCATATCTGCATCGTCCTCGTCCTGCACAGGAACGTCGAACCGTCCTTCCGCGACATCACGCGCCACTTCGAGGACAGCGTCCGCCTCTGCCTCATTCTCGTCGACAACCTTCGTGCGATCGATGAGCCCGGCTTCGCCTTCCACCAGCGTTGTTTCGCGCCCCGTCGCAGCAGTGTCGCGATCCGCCAGCCGCTGTTCCTGCAACAAGCGCCACTTCCGCGGGCTGACATGGCGGCGGTGTTCGGGCACGGATACCAGATCCTCAGACAGGTCCTCTCCAGATGCCTTCTGATCCACACGCACCTTCGCGTTATGGTCCAAAGCATCGCGGATTTTCTGCTTGCGCCGCTCGCCCCGCGTCAGCCCGATCTGTGCCGCCGCAAACCACGCCCCGACGCTGTCTTGTCCGTCCTCGTATTGCCGGATCGTGTCATGCTTCGACGGTTGCAGCATCCGACGACCGTCCTTCATCTTGGTGCGGGGGACGATCACGGCATGAATGTGATAGGCCTCTTCGTCGCGGTCAGCTCGTGAGTGAACGCAGTCGTCGCCGAACTCTTTGACCAGCCATTCGACCGCCAGGGCCTGGAACTGATCTTCGCGGGTCGGACCGCCCCGGCCAAAAAACTCAGTGAGATCATCCTCAAACCATTTTCGGTTCGCAGTCAGGATGACCTCGCGAAGCGGACCGTGACGCGTGGCACGCCATGGATCACGGGGGCCCTCGGCAAGACGTCGTGCGGCCTCGCCGGGCCGCCGACGCTTCCCGAGCTATTCAAGTTCGTCGGCAAAGTTCTCCATGCGCATTTCGGAGATTTCATTGTGAACGTCCTGCGCCCAGGTCGCCTCGCCAAGCAAACGTTGGTTCAGCTTTGACCGCGTTTGATCGACATGGCCGAGATCGCCTCACCCGCGCTTGCGATGCTTCTCGTATCCCCCAATATTCTCCGGCCACATCCCAGCCATCCGCATGACCACAGGATATTCTTGCCCGATCTCCGACATTTCCAAACCTCCGTCGCTGGAGGTCGGGAGATCGGTTCATCGTCGAGAGGGCGGAAACAGGTGCTCACAGAATCAAGCGAAGGCCTAGACTCGATCTTGATCAGAAAAGGTACTTTCGGCCCTAACCGGACATTGACCGCCGCCTTTCGTCGCTGCGGTGCGGCCCGTGAATGCTGACTTTCGTTGCATCTGCGAGTTGGATGGTAGGCAATCCGTTTCGCGTCATCCAGGGATGCACGGGCGAACTCCGGCTAACGCAAGATGCAGGTAGCTTACATTTGCACGAAAATTGTGGTATTCTAATTATTGAGATTTTTCCTAGTACCGTTTCTA
>JAGXIQ010000156.1 GCA_024635625.1 Loktanella sp.
ACCACATTTTTGAAACCTACGACGACATCGTCGATCATTGCTGTGATGCTTGGAACAAGCTTATCGGCCAGCCCGAGCGCATCGTGTCCATCGGACGCCGCCAGTGGGCGCAGGAGTTCTGATCAGTGCAGGTTGGTATTAGGTCAGCAACGAGGCGAAAAAGCTGGCTGCTTGGCATTTGCCCAGTGCTGCAATCAATTATGAACAAATCAGTGCTGCCAACCACAGTCGTATCGATTAGGGCGCAATCCGATGCAATCACCCGTATCCGGTGGCCGAGTCCAACCTGTAGATCATCGCTCAGGGTCGCAGCCGAAATCGTGCAATCGGAAAGCAGTGTGATACGCGGCGGCGAGATACGGCCCGCAGGCTGTTCTTCAAAGCCGAAATTTCTGTTGGTTCCATCGCGCATCTGAAATTTGCGCGACATATTCCGGCGTCGCATCAGGCTACGTACGCGTGCCAACAAGAGGGTATCGCTGATTGGGCGGGGTAGAATATCGTCGGCCCCGGCATCCAGCGCATTGAATCTTGCTGCACTTGTATCCAGTTCGCCCACTGAAATGATGGCGATATTCATCGTCGCGTAATTGTCGCGCAACTTTCTGCAAAAGCCATGGCCATCCTGCGCATGATCGGTCAGATTGATAAGCAAGAGATCGGGCGGGCAGATGGCAATACGTTCGGCTGCTTCTGCACAAGTTGCGACCGCATCGACATCATACTTCGCGGCCAACATCTTGACCCGCAACACGATACGGTTGGTCGAAACCGAGTCGACGATCAATATTCTGCCGGACATCTTGCAATCCCTCTTTGACGGTTTCACCATCGCATTGTGACATTGCGCCTGAATGATTAAAAAAGTGTGCACCCCCAAAAGAGGATCATCCCATGACGCCACAATCCGCCGAGGTACTGGCTCTTCAGGCGCTTGCCCACGTGGCCGCCGACGATAATTTGTCAGGTGCCTTCATGGGAACGAGCGGACTGTCGCCGGATGACCTGCGGCAGGGCGCATCAGACCCAGTTTTTCTGGCCTCTGTGCTGGATTTTCTGACCCAACAAGACGATTGGGTGGTGGCCTTTTGCGATACCCTTGGTCTGCCCTACGATGCGCCATTACAGGCCCGCTATGCCTTGCCTGGTGCAGAGCAGGTCCATTGGACCTGAAGGCGTGACCAAAGGGGATCATTCGATGATCAAGGGCCTTATCTTTGACAAGGACGGAACACTGTTTGACTTCAACGCGACGTGGGGCGCGTTCACCCGTGCGCTTCTGGTCGCCGAGTCTGCGGGCGATCCGTCCCGTCTGCACCAACTGGCCGATGCTTTGGGATATGATCTGACGGCAAACCAGTTCCGAACTGGCAGCGTCGTGATCGCCGAACCTATCGACGTCGTCGCTGCTGCCGTGGCCAGCGTCACGGGAGAACTGGATCTGTCAGCTTTGATTGCGCGTATGAACGCAGGGTCTTCCGCCGCGCCGCAAATCCCAGCGGCCAATTTGCCTGTGCTGATGGCGGATTTGCGGCGCGCGGGCGCCACATTAGGTGTGGTTACCAATGATGCCGAAGACCCCGCGATGCGCCATCTGCAAGATGCTGGCATTCTAAACGAGATGGCCTTTGTTGCGGGCTACGACAGCGGGTTTGGGGCAAAGCCCGCGCCGGGACAGTTGCTTGCATTCTGCAACGCCACGGGGATTGCGCCCTTGGCGTGCGCCATGATCGGGGACAGTAGGCATGATCTTGCAGCGGGGCGGGCGGCGGGTATGATTTGTATTGGTGTCCTAACCGGGCCAGCGCTGAAAGAAGATCTGACGCCTTTTGCGGATACCGTGTTGGATAGTATCGCGGATTTACCAATGTGGCTGGCGGAACAATGGTAAGACCGTTCTTAAAATTCTTTCTTGAAAAGCATCATGCAAATTGTCAAATGATGACCGCAACGCGCTTTAGATAACATAACAGACACGCTTTCGTGAAAGCGCGAAACTCTGTGAAGGCCCCGCTCGTTTCTTTCCCATAGCAGTTCACAACGGGCTGCAGGGAAGAGAGAAAGAGTATATTATGTCCATGAAGACCAAGCTGATGACAGCCGCTGCCGTGTTCGCTCTGTCAACCGGTTCTGCATTTGCTGCCGCTCACATGAGCGAAGCCGGCAATCCGATGGTCGGCGGTGCAGAAATGTTGCCAGACATGACGATCGTGGAAAACGCATCGAATGCAGAAAACTTGACGACGCTGGTTGCTGCCGTACAGGCCGCTGGTCTCGTAGAGACGCTGTCCGGCGAAGGCCCTTTTACCGTTTTCGCACCAACCAACGATGCTTTCGCTAAGCTGGACCAGACGCAGGTCGCCGAGCTCCTGAAGCCAGAAAACCAAGCGGCTTTGTCTAAAATTCTGACTTGCCACGTCGTCGCTGCCGATGCAATGTCTGACGTAATCGTGGGTATGATCGCCGATGACAACGGCGAGCACGCCGTGCCGACGGTTGGCGGTTGCACGCTGATGGCCAAGATGGATGGCGAAATGATCACGCTGACCGACGAGCGCGGCCAAGTTGCGACCGTCACGCAGGCTGACGTCAAGCAGTCCAATGGCGTCGTCCACGTCATCGACACTGTGATGCTGCCGGCTGAATAAGCTGACATAATCTGCGGTCTGAAGACCCTATAAAATTGGCCCCCCATGCAACCGCGTGGGGGGCCTTTTTAGCTCAGAACGTTTTAAGATAAGCTGTTATGATGTCACGTGCGGCGATTATGTCTGTCTTGTTGACCATTTCGGTGACCGTGTGAATGTAACGTGTGCCGACGACAATGCCGACGGCACGTGCGCCCGCTGCCGCCTGCTGTGCCGCCGCGCCGTCCTGCCCGCCGGCTGCAAGCATCGTTCGCTGATAAGGGATGTCATTCGCTTCGGCCAAGGCGGCGATATCACGAACCAATGCGGTGTCTGCGATAAAGGAACTATCGCGCACGTGCAGGCCAAAGCCCTTGCCGTGGCGCGTGGTGGCGAACTTGTCATCAATGCCCGGTGTGTCGCAGGCCAGCGTCGTATCAATGCCCAGTCCGATATCGGGCCGCACTTTGAACGCCGCGGTACGCGCACCGCGCAGACCGACCTCCTCCTGACAGGTGAAAGCCACGTGGATTTCTGCGCCACGCCCGGCTTCGCCCAAGGCGCGGATCGCCTCGATCCCCAACCAGCAGGCGACGCGGTTGTCCAAGGCCTTGCTGACAAAGCTGTCACCCATTTCAAGGAAGGGTTCATCCATGACGACATAGTCGCCGATCTGCACGTATTCCTTCGCCGCCTCTCCCAGACCCGTGTCGATAAAGAAGTCACCAATTTCGGGCACCTTCTTGCGGTCTTCAGCGCTGGAGATGTGAATAGGTTTGCCGCCGGGGTTCATGACGGCTTTCAGATCGCCACTTTCGGTGCAGACCAGCACGCGACGTGAAAACAGGTTTCGCGGATCGAACCCACCAACGGGCTGGACCCAGAGGTAGCCCTTGTCATCGATATGGCTGACAAGAAAGCCAATCTCATCCATGTGGCACAACAACATAATGCGGGGCGCGTCCGGCGCTGTCGCATCGCGGCGGCAAAGCAGATTGCCCATGGGGTCGACTTCGGTGCGATCAAATAAGCCCGCGATTTCTGACGTGATCAGATCGCGCACGCGATCTTCGCGGCCCGGCACGCCGGGGGTTTCGCACAATCGCTTTAGCAGATCGGTGTTCATCGGGGTCTCCGTGATTGGAATGTGATGGTGGTTTGGTAGGCCTGCTCTGGGGGCGATGCAATGCGGCGGCGGGGTTTCGCCGGTTTGTCAACACGGTGTGGTGAAGCGCGCGAAGATTAGTGGCAACCGCGCCAAAATGTAGATATCGTAAAAATAACGACGCAAAAGCGCGAGCAGCAGGCACTTATCCCCATAATTCGACTTTACAGACCGCCCCTGCGGTCGCACCATATCTCGTAGGGGCCAAACAAGAACCATACCGTCACTAGAGCAGTGACATAGTGCTGGGGAGGGGGTCCGAACCCGGCACACGAGAGCGAGGCACAAAACATGGCACTGACAGAGCAGTATTTCGACGCCGACGATATTCACCCGATCGATCTGGTGGAACATCTGGCCGAGCACCACGCGTGGGAGTTCGATCGGCTGGCCGACAATCAGATCGCGATGCAGGTCGAAGGTCAGTGGCGGACTTACGCGATCACCCTCTCGTGGTCTGACCGGGATGAAACCCTTCGCCTGATCTGTACCTTTGAGATGGAGCCCCCCGCGCACCGCACGCAGGCCCTGTACGAAGCGCTGAATGCCATCAACGACGACAGCTGGGCGGGCACGTTCACATGGTGGCCAGAGGAAAAGATGATGGTCTACCGTTACGGGTTGGTGCTGGCTGGCGAACAGATTGCCAGCCCAGAGCAGATTGATACGATGATCCATACTGCCGTGACCAGTTGCGAGCGGTATTACCCCGCATTGCAGCTTGTAACTTGGGCAGAGCGTTCGCCGACCGAGGCCATCCGCATTGCCATTGGCGAGACTTTCGGCCGCGCTTAGAATTT
Source organism: Loktanella sp. (assembly GCA_024635625.1). GTDB lineage: Bacteria > Pseudomonadota > Alphaproteobacteria > Rhodobacterales > Rhodobacteraceae > Loktanella. Next base: position 4,593 of record JAGXIQ010000156.1, read on the forward strand.
TACGCGGCGCCTTTGCGCATGGCGACGGGGGGCTTTGCCCCCCTAGGCCCCACATGTTGGGGCCAGCCCCTGACCCATTGTATATTTTTGACTCAAACAAGCAGTAGCGCAGCGTTTTCCAGGCGTTGTGTCCTGTGGTCCGCTTGCTTAGGCTGCCGTGAAAAGAGGTGATCTGCAATGACGATGGATGAAGTGGCCCGCCGTGGGCTTGTGCTGCTGGGCTGTGGCAAGATGGGATCTGCGCTTCTGGATGGTTGGTTAAAGGGCGGTTTGCCCGCGTCGACTGTTTGGGTGCTAGATCCTGCACCAAGTGACTGGCTGCAAGCGACTGGGGTCCATATTAATGTGGATTTGCCCAAGAATCCCGCAGTCGCGCTTGTTGCCGTGAAACCGCATATGATGGGAGAGGCCTTGCCCGCCATGCAGGCGCTAGGCGGCGGCGACACCTTGTTTGTATCTGTCGCAGCTGGCACGCCGTTATCTCGGTTCGAGGCGGCCTTTGGTGTCGCGACGCCCATTGTGCGAACAATGCCGAATACGCCCGCAGCAATCGGACGCGGTATTTCGGCTCTCATCGGGAATGACGCTGCGACCGACGATCATCTGGCGCTGGCAGAAGCATTAATGGGCGCTGTCGGGCAAACTGTGCAACTGAAGGACGAGGGGCAAATGGACGCCGTAACCGCTGTCAGTGGGTCCGGTCCTGCCTATGTTTTTCATCTGATCGAGACGCTGGCGGCGGCTGGTGTTGCGCAAGGCCTATCCCCGGATCTGGCGATGGCCTTAGCCAAGGCGACCGTGGGCGGGGCAGGGCAATTGGCCGAGGATAGCCCCGATGACCCCGCACAATTGCGTCGCAACGTGACCAGTCCGAACGGCACAACGCAGGCAGCGCTAGAAGTTTTGATGGACGCAGATGATGGATTTCCGATGCTTTTGAACCGTGCGGTAGCGGCAGCAGCGGACCGCAGCCGGGAGTTGGCGCGTGGCTGAAATAGACTTTGACGACTTCATGAAAGTCGATGTGCGGGTCGGACGAGTCACCCGAGCAGAGCCCTATCCAGAGGCGCGCAAGCCTGCAATCAAGCTGTGGATCGACTTTGGTGGCGACATTGGGGAACGCAAGACAAGTGCGCAACTGACCGTGCATTACACGCCAGAGATGCTGGTCGGGCGCATGGTGTGCGCCGTCGTGAATTTTCCGCCACGCCAGATTGGCAAGTTTATGTCAGAGGTGCTGATCTTGGGCATGCCCGATAAAGACGGCGCCGTTGTGTTAGTAGCACCGGATCAGGATGTGCCCGTGGGGGGGCGATTGCATTGAAGAAACTACTTTTGACCCGCCGGTTCCCCGAAGCAACCATCGCCGCAGCTGCGGCACGGTTCAACCTGACAATAGAGGACCGCATTGACGGCCTGAGTGCGCAGGACGCAGCGGTTGCGCTGCAGTCCTACGACGCAATCCTTTGCACGCTGGGGGATACTTTTAATGCCGAAGCGTTCGCCGCTGCGGACATCCGCTGTGGCATGATCGGCAGCTTCGGGGTTGGCTTCAATCACATTGACCTTATGGCTGCGCAGGCTGCGGGTGTTCACGTGTCGAACACGCCAGACGTTGTGACTGACGCTACAGCGGACATCGCCATGACACTGATTCTGATGGCCAGTAGACGCGCGAGCGAGGGTGAACGTTTGGTTCGCAGTGGGCAGTGGGCTGGTTGGCATCCGACGCAAATGCTGGGTGCACATGTGACCGGCAAACGGTTGGGGATCATCGGCATGGGGCGGATCGGTCAGGCGGTAGCAAAACGCGCGCACTTTGGTTTCGATATGAAGGTCATCTATTTCAACCGATCACAAAAGGACGTGGATGTTCCAGCGCGGCAGGTCGAAGACCTTCATGGGCTGATGAATCAGGCCGATGTCGTTGTCGTGACGGTCCCCGGGGGCGGTGCCAACACAGCGATGATCGACGCCGCGGCATTGGCGCAGATGGACGACGGCGCTGTTTTTGTGAACGTGGCCCGTGGCGACGTCGTTGACGAGGGTGCCCTGATCGCAGAGCTTCAATCAGGCAGAATTCGTGCGGGTCTTGACGTATATGCGCAGGAACCGACCGTGCCGGCTGCTCTCAAGGCACTCGATAACGTCGTTCTGTTGCCGCATCTTGGCACCGCCGCGTTGGAAGTGCGCGAGGCTATGGGCCAGATGGCCTTACACAATATCATAGCATGGGAGGAAGGCCGCCCGTTGCCACAGGGGCTTTGGACGGCCTAAGCCGTCAGCGAGGCAGCATCCGCCGCAAGACCGCTTTATCGCCAGCGATGAAGTGGTGATATAGTGCGCCTGCGATATGAAACGCTATCAATGCGAGCAGCACTTTGCCGGTGATGTCGTGCAATTCTGCCATCGTTTCTGAAGGAATGAACCACGCAAGCGCCCCAGCAATCGGCATGCCAATCAGGACGGCATAGAATAACCAGTGTGTCGCGCGACTGACGGCCTGAATAAGACCAGACGTTTCTTGCGGGGGTGGTGGGATGTCGGTTGTCAGTCGCAGACCCAACCGCCAGACCATCAGAAGGCCGATCGTTATCCCTAAGATCGCGTGAAAGATGGCGCCGGTTGTCCAGCCTATACCGATCTCGACGTTTTCGATCTTGGAATCAAAAGCGGCACCCATAGCATCAGCAAAGATAATCTGGACGCCGACTAGCACGGCGACCGCCCAGTGCAGCAGCATATGTGGGGCGGTATATTTTGTATCTGACATAGTCGGCTCCATGGGTGCTGACTGACAGGACCCTCGCACTGAAACGTCAGATCAGGCGGTCGGGTTCCGCGTCTTCCATGGCTGCCCGCCAATGCCTGCGACACAAAGAGACGTAGCGGTCGTTGCCGCCAACCTGCACCTGATCGCCCGCCTGCACGACACGGCCTTGCACGTCTTTACGCACGACCATGGTGGCCTTGCGCCCGCAGTGGCAAATGGTGCGCACTTCTCGCATCACATCTGCCAGCGCAAGCAATGCGGCAGAGCCGGGAAATAACTGCCCCTGAAAATCGACGCGCAGCCCATAGCACATAATAGGCAGGTTTAGATCATCCACCGCACGTGCCAATTGCCAGACCTGATCGGGCTCTAAAAATTGCGCCTCGTCGACAAAAACGCAAGCGCAAGGTCCAGTCGCCAGCCGACGGTCAAGCAGGTGAAACAAGTTGTCGCCGGGGGCATAGGTGTCCGCTGCCTGACCGATGCCGATGCGGCTAGCGATGCGCCCCTGTCCGGCACGTGTATCTAGCTGTGCCGTCAGCAGATAAGTTTGCATGCCACGCTCGACATAGTTGTGACTAGCCTGCAGCAGCAGTGTCGATTTGCCGGCGTTCATGGTGGAATAGTTAAAATAAAGCTTTGCCATGGGCGGGTGATAGCTGCCCCGGGCAGTGATTTGCAAGAATGGGAATGCATGTCCTGACCTGACATCGCAGCGTTCGTCCGGTATCCCTGCGCGGAATGCGATCTATCCAAGGATACCGGCCATGACCGACGACATGCCCCAGCTGATTGCGGGTCAGTTGCACCCTATTGATCCCGATGATTTTGCCGCCCCCGGCGAGCCGCGCCATCCGCCGCGCATCTTGATCTTGACCGGGTCACTACGCGCGGTCAGCTATTCCCGCCTCTCGGCAGAGGAAGGGGCTCGTGTGCTACGTGCTTTGGGCTGCGAGGTACGGTTCTTTGATCCCACCGGTCTACCGCTGCCTGACGAAGACAGCGCTGACCATCCCAAGGTACGTGAATTGCGCGATCTGGCATTATGGAGCGAGGGAATGGTCTGGTCCAGTCCGGAACGCCACGGTGCAATGACCGCCGTAATGAAGGCGCAAATCGACTGGATTCCTTTAGCCCCAATCGGGGGTATCCGGCCCACGCAGGGTAAGACACTGGCGCTGATGCAGGTCAGCGGCGGGTCGCAATCCTTTAATACCGTGAACCAGATGCGCATCCTTGGGCGTTGGATGCGCATGGTGACGATCCCGAACCAATCCTCTGTCCCAACGGCCTTTAAGCAGTTCGAAGCTGGTCGCATGTTGCCCGGCCCGCTCTACAACCGCATCGTCGACGTGATGGAGGAGCTGGTCCGCTTCACGTGGCTTACGCGCGGACGGTCGCAATTGACCGACCGGTATTCCGAAAGAGTGGAAACGCTGCAAGACGTCCACAAACGCGTGACCTCTTGAACGGAACATGCGGGGCCCCCGCCTGTTGTGCCCCGCAAAGCAGACTACAGGAGACATGCAAATGTCCGACATTCCGAACAAGACATTTAACGACGGCAAAACCATTCCGGCCTTTGGTCTGGGAATTTGGCAGGTGCCACAGGATGAAACGGCACGGGTGGTGTCAGAATCCATCAACATGGGTTACCGCCTGATTGACGGCGCTGCCGCCTACAAAAACGAAGTGCAACTAGGCGAGGGCATTCGCGCTGCTAAGGTCCCGCGGGACGATCTGTTCGTGACTTCGAAGGTTTGGAACGACGGTATGGACTACGATGCCGTGCGTCGGGCCGTCGACGAAAGTCTTGACCGGATCGGTTTGGAAAAGCTGGACTTGATGCTGGTGCATTGGCCCTTTCCGAAGCAGGATCAATATCTTGATGCGTGGAAAGCACTCATCGCTGCGCGCGACGACGGGCAAGTCACATCTATCGGGGTCTGCAATTTCCATTCTGAACATCTGGACCGCATTATAGGAGAGACTGGCGTCACCCCCGCGCTGAACCAGATCGAAGTGAACCCGATGCTGCAGCAGGCCGACCTGCTGCGTATAAACGATGCCCGCAATATCGTGACACAAAGCTGGTCACCATTGGGGAATGCGCGATCCTTTGATGCGGACGCAATCAAGGCGGTCGCAGCCCGCACCGGAAAATCGCCCGCCCAAGTGATCCTGCGGTGGCACTTGCAACTGGGAAACGCAGTTATCGCGCGGTCAACTAAAACTGATCACCTAAAGGCCAATATGGAAATCTTCGATTTTGAACTGACGCGGGACGAGGTCGATGCGATCAGCACTATCGATAAAGGCGAACGTACCGGGCCTGACCCCGAAACTTTTAACGGATGACAGCAATGAGTTCGGGCGGGTTCAGACCCGCTCGACCACCACGGAACCTACAGAATAGCCTGCGCCGAACGAACAGATGATCCCCAAGTCGCCGGGCGCCAGATCGTCGGAATTCTGCGCGAAGGCAATGATCGAACCCGCCGATGATGTGTTGGCATAATCTTGCAAGATGTTGGGTTGTTCGCCCGGTTCCGGATCTCGGCCCAGGACCTTTTTCCCGATATAATCGTTCATTGCCTTGTTCGCTTGATGCAGCCAAAGGCGTTTTAGATCGGACGCGGTAATGCCTTCGTCGGCCATGTGGTCCGCCATGTGTTGACTGACCATGGGTAACACCTCTTTGAAGACCTTACGTCCGTTCTGCATGAATTGCATATCGCGACGGTCTTCCATCTGGTCCCGCGCCATCCGCATGAAACCGGCATTGTTGCGAATGTTATTGCTGAACTGCGTTGCGCATCGCGTTGAACGAATGCGGAAATAGTGGCCCTTTGCATCGTCCTCGCGCTGCAGAACAATTGCGGTGGCCACGTCCCCGAAAATAAAATGACAATCCCGGTCACGCCATTCTAGGTGCGCGCTCGTGATCTCTGGGTTTACCACCACGGCGGTGCGGACGCTGCCGGTCCGGATCATGTCGGCGGCGGTCTGGATGCCGAAGGTGGCGGATGAACAGGCGACGTTCATGTCAAACGCAAAGCCACCCGCGCCAATCAACTGCTGAATTTCGACGGCAACAGCCGGGTAAGCGCGCTCGATATTGGATGCGGCACAAATGACAAGATCGACTTGCGATGCATCTATGCCGGCTTCCGCCAACGCTGCATTGATCGCGTCCACACCGGTTTCAGCCATCAAACTGGATTCATCGTCTGAACGGGCGCGCAGATTGGGATACATCCGCGTCGGGTCCAGCACGCCCGTTTTGTCGATGACATGCCGCTGCTCAATTCCAGACGCCGCCACGATGAATTCGACCGACGAATGCGCCTTCGCTGTTACGTCGCCGGCCGCAATCGCGTTGGCATGTTCGACGTTGTAAAGGTCTGCATATGCATTGAAGGCGGTGACCAGTTCGGCGTTCGTGATGACCTGTTCAGGGGTGAACACCCCTGTGCCCGTGATGGCTGCATTGTACATGAGGATCCCCCGTTTAATCGCATAAAATGAAGGCGATCAGCGAAGAAGTCCAGCCTGACGCGGCGCAAATCGTGCCCTTGCAGTGTTAGCGGCGAGGGACGGAATAAAGAACATATCCAGCGATCCGCGCTACCTCTCGCCCACCCGTATCAATAGCAAAGACACCAAGGTTTTCCATATCAGCGGGGCAGGCCACAAGGTCGGCCGCATCATCAAGATAATTCACCGTTGAAACAGTTTCAAACGCCAACCGACACTGGTCACCATCAGCACGATAACCTTGCGGCGACAGTGACAGGCTGGTGGGCGGCGGTGGTGCCGCACAGGCGACTAGAAAAAGACAGGGCAGCAAATGTTTCATGGCAGACCTCCGGTGTTGATGGGGAAATCTTACCACAAAAAACCGAGATTTGCGCGCGGGACCGTCACCAGCCCCGCATTGGTATCAACCTTGTAGCGACCGGACGTCTATTTCGCCGTTCGCGCGTTCCTGCATCGCCATTACAGCCGCCTGTGCGGCGGCTGCGGTGGTGAAGTAAGGAATCTTGTCGTTTAGCGCGACGGCGCGGATATCACGGCTGTCTTCGACAGCTTGTGCGCCTTCGGTGGTGTTCAATACCAAGGCGATATGCCCGTCTTTCAAGCGATCCACGATGGTCAGTCCGCCCTCGTATATTTTGTTCACGATCTCGCAAGGGATGTCGTGCGTCTTAAGCCACGCCGCTGTGCCGCGAGTCGCGGCGATTGTCAGGCCAAGGTCAATCAACCCGCGCGATGCAGTCGCCATGGCTTCGGTCTTGTCGCCGTCGCGGATCGATACGAAGACGCAGCCTTCTTCTGGCAGAATGGTGCCAGCGCCCATCTGCGCCTTAAGGAAAGCACGGGCAAAGTTGCGGTCCCAGCCCATGACTTCACCTGTGGACCGCATTTCCGGGCCAAGGATTGTGTCGACGCCGGGGAAGCGGGCGAAGGGCAACACGGCCTCTTTCACGCTGAACCAAGGCGTCTTGGGATCGGCGAGGGTAAAGGCATCGCCCAAAGGCAGAACGTCCATTGGATTTTCCGAATGCGGGTAAGGGGCGCGCAGCGGGAAGTGCGACAGCGGCTCTCCTGCCATCAGGCGCGCTGCGATAGATGCGATGGCCGAGTCCGTGGCCTTGGCGACAAACGGCACGGTGCGGGATGCGCGGGGGTTGACCTCAATCAGATAGACTTCTTCGTCCTTCACCGCGAACTGCACGTTCATTAAGCCAACGACGTGTAGCGCCAATGCCAACTTTTCGGTCTGGCTACGGATTTCCGCTATCATGGCATCGGACAAGGAATAGGGGGGCAGCGAACAGGCTGAGTCGCCGGAATGCACGCCAGCTTCTTCGATATGCTGCATGATACCGGCAACGTGCGTGTTTTCGCCATCGCAAAGACAGTCGACGTCAACTTCGACAGCGCCTGAAAGATAGCTGTCTAGCAGCACCGGGCTTTTGCCCGAAACAACCACGGCTTCCGAGATATACCGCTCTAACTGGGCCTGATCGCGGACGATTTCCATCGCGCGGCCGCCCAGCACATAGGACGGGCGGATCACCAACGGAAACCCGATGTCAGCGGCGATGTCGAACGCCTGCTGGTCGGTCGATGCAATACCATTGATCGGTTGTTTCAGGCCAAGACGGTTCACAAGGTCCTGAAAGCGTTCGCGGTCTTCTGCAAGATCGATTGCATCTGGCGTGGTGCCAAGGATCGGGATGCCAGCCTCTTGTAAAGCATTCGCCAGTTTCAGTGGCGTCTGGCCACCGAATTGCACGATTACGCCGTGGAGGGTGCCATTGTCCTGCTCGACCCGCAGAATTTCCATGACGTGTTCAAACGTCAACGGCTCGAAATATAGGCGATCCGAGGTGTCGTAATCCGTCGATACCGTCTCGGGGTTGCAGTTGATCATGATGGTTTCATAGCCCTGGTCGGACAGGGCGTAACACGCGTGGCAGCAGCAGTAGTCGAACTCGATGCCCTGACCGATGCGGTTTGGACCGCCGCCAAGTATGACGACCTTGTTGCGGTTCGACGGCCGCGCTTCGCATTCCACGTCGCCCATGACGGGGGATTCGTAGGTGGAATACATGTAGGGGGTCTGTGCCTCGAACTCTGCGCCGCAGGTGTCGATGCGTTTGAAAACGGCGACCACACCCTGATTGATCCGAGCCTTCCGAACGGAAGCTTCTGTTTGTCCGATGAGCGTGGCAAGGCGTGCGTCCGTGAAGCCCATCATCTTAAGTCTGCGCAGACCGCTCTCTGTGGTCGGCAGCCCTTCGGTCCGCACAACGGCTTCTGCGTCGACAATTTCGCGGATACGGGCAAGGAACCACGGATCATACATTGTGACGGCGTGGATATCCTCGTCGGCCAAGCCGTGGCGTATCGCTTGCGCGATGACGCGAATCCGGTCAGGAGTCTGCTTGGCCAGTGCCTTCGTAATGGCGGCAGCATCTGGCGCGCCCGGGATGGTGATTTCGTCGAATCCGGTCAGACCTGTTTCCAGCGAAGCCAATGCCTTCTGCATGGATTCGTGAATGGTGCGGCCAATGGCCATCGCTTCGCCCACAGACTTCATCGCGGTGGTCAGGTGCGGTTCAGAGCCTGCGAATTTTTCGAACGCAAAACGTGGGATCTTGGTGACGACATAGTCGATCGTCGGCTCAAAGCTGGCAGGGGTCACGCCGGTGATGTCGTTGTCCAGCTCGTCCAGCGTATAGCCTACGGCCAGTTTGGCCGCTATCTTGGCAATCGGGAAACCCGTGGCCTTGGATGCCAGGGCCGATGATCGCGAAACGCGGGGGTTCATTTCGATAACGACCATACGGCCGTCAGCGGGGTTAATCGCCCACTGCACGTTAGAGCCGCCAGTTTCGACGCCAATCTCGCGCAGAACCGCGATTGATTGGTTGCGCATGACTTGATATTCTTTGTCGGTCAGCGTCAGGGCCGGGGCCACGGTGATGCTATCGCCGGTATGCACGCCCATTGGATCGACGTTCTCGATTGCGCAGACGATGATCGCATTGTCTGCTTTGTCGCGCACGACTTCCATCTCGAACTCTTTCCAGCCGAGCAGGGATTCGTCGACAAGGATCTGCGCCATGGGGGACGCTTCCATGCCGGTCCGGCAGTAGTGTTCGTATTGTTCGCGATTATACGCGACACCGCCGCCAGTCCCGCCAAGGGTAAAGGCAGGGCGGATGATCGCGGGCAGGCCGACGTACTCGATGGCTTCGATGGCCAGTTGCACGCCCGCTTTGATGTCAAATTTGCCGTTCTCTTTCTTGGGGGCCGTGATGATCGTTGCCTTAGGGTTTTCGATGCCTAGACGGTCCATGGCTTCACGGAATAGCCCGCGATCTTCGGCCATCTCGATGGCTTCGCGCTTGGCGCCGATCATCTCTACGCCGAATTTCTCCAAGACACCCATGTCGGCTAGCGCCAGCGATGTATTCAAGCCAGTTTGGCCGCCCATCGTGGGCAGCAACGCATCGGGCCGCTCTTTCTCGATGATCTTGGCGACGATCTCTGGTGTGATAGGTTCGATGTAGGTGGCGTCAGCCAGCCCCGGATCAGTCATGATTGTCGCAGGGTTGGAGTTAACGAGAATGACCCGGTAGCCTTCTTCTCGCAGCGCCTTGCAGGCCTGAGCGCCGGAATAGTCAAACTCGCAGGCTTGACCGATCACGATAGGCCCCGCACCGATAATCATGATCGATTTGATATCATCACGTTTTGGCATGGCGGCCCCCATATTTCAGCAAATTCTCCGCCTTATAGAAGCGCTAGGGCGGGGTGCAAGGGGCGAGTGTAGTGATTTGTCGTTCCTTGCGGAACGGCAATGCCTTCGACGAGGATATTTATGACGAGAAGAAGGGCGGACCTAGGCATGCTTGACTTATTGAGTGCGAAGGGGTGTATCGGGGCGACCCATTTTGGACCGAAGGAACCGCCCATGCATGCCTATCGCACACAGACTTGCGCCGATCTGACCGCCGCCGATGTCGGCAAGACAGTGCGTCTGTCCGGCTGGGTGCATCGCGTCCGCGACCACGGCGGCATCCTTTTTATCGACCTGCGCGACACTTACGGTGTGACACAACTATTGTGTGACCCAGATTCGGCAGCCTTCAAAGACGTGGAAAAGGTGCGCAGCGAATGGTGCATCCGGATCGACGGCGAAGTGAAAGCGCGCGACGCTTCCTTGGTTAACCCCAAGCTTCCAACCGGCGAGATCGAGGTTTTCGTGCGTGAGATTGAAGTTCTGGGTGCGGCCAAGGAGCTGCCGTTGCAGGTCTTTGGTGATCAAGAATATCCCGAAGAGACTCGCCTCAAGTATCGCTACCTTGATCTGCGGCGCGAGGTTATGCAACGCAACATGACACTGCGATCCAACGTTGTACGCTCGATGCGTGAACGCATGTGGGACAAAGGATTTCGCGAATTCCAGACGCCGATTATCACCGCGTCGAGCCCCGAGGGCGCGCGCGACTTTCTTGTGCCGTCGCGTCTGCACCCCGGTAAGTTCTATGCGCTGCCGCAGGCCCCGCAGCAGTTCAAGCAGTTGATCATGGTGTCGGGCTACGATAAGTATTTCCAGATCGCACCCTGCTTTCGCGATGAAGACCCGCGCGCCGACCGGTCGCCCACAGACTTCTACCAGCTTGACCTAGAGATGAGCTTTGTCGATCAGCAGGACGTCTTCGACACCATCCAGCCTGTCATTGGCGGCGTGTTTGAGGAGTTCGGCGGCGGCCGCAAGGTTGACCAGACGTGGGAGCAGATCAGCTACCGCGATGCGGCTCTGTGGTACGGCACTGACAAACCCGACTTGCGCAACCCGATCAAGATGCAGGTTGTTAGCGACCACTTTGCAGGATCTGGCTTTGCGATCTTTGCCAAGCTGCTAGAACAGGACGGCACGCAAATCCGCGCTATTCCCGCACCGACGGGCGGCAGCCGCAAGTTCTGCGACCGAATGAATGCTTTTGCGCAGCAGCAGGGTCTGCCGGGCATGGGCTACATCTTTTGGCGCGATCAGGGCGAGGGAATGGAGGCCGCAGGGCCGTTGGCCAAAAATATCGGCCCAGAGCGGACGGAAGCCATTCGCCAGCAACTTGGCCTAGGCGTTGGCGATGCCGCATTCTTCCTTGCTGGAAAGCCCGAAGCCTTCGAGGGCGTTGCAGGTCGTGCGCGCACTGTTGTCGGTGAGGAACTTAACCTAATCGACAAGGACCGTTTTGCCTTTGCTTGGATCGTCGACTTCCCGATCTACGCCCGCGATGAAGAAACTGGCAAAATCGACTTTGAGCACAACCCGTTCTCAATGCCTCAGGGTGGAATGGATGCTTTGCTCGGCGATCCAGAGGATGTGCTGGGCTTTCAGTACGACTTGGCCTGCAACGGCTACGAGTTGGTGTCAGGCGCAATCCGTAACCACAAGCCAGAGATCATGTTCAAGGCGTTTGAGATTGCTGGCTACGGCGCGGATGAGGTCGAAAAGCGGTTTGGGGGTATGGTCAACGCGTTCCAATACGGCGCGCCACCGCACGGTGGCTGCGCCGCCGGTATCGACCGGATCGTCATGCTGCTGGCAAACGAGGCGAACATTCGCGAAGTCATCATGTTCCCAATGAACCAGCGTGCAGAAGATCTGATGATGGGCGCGCCGAGCGAGCCGATGAACGAGCAACTGCGCGAATTGCGTCTGCGGGTGCTACCGCCAGAGGCGTGAGCCTATTGGCGAACAACGAAAAAAGGCGCATCGGGTTACCCCGATGCGCCTTCTTTTTTTCTGTAAACCTTTTCAGGTCGCCTTCGGCAGAAGACCTTTTTCATAAAGGAAGACCTTCGAACCAACCGGCACGCGTTCGTACAGGTCGATAACCTGATCGTTCACCAAACGTGCGCAGCCGTTCGACACATCGCGGCGGATCGTGTCAGGCTTGTTCGTGCCGTGAATACGCAGGAACGTATCGCCGATTTGTGGCTGGAACAGATAAAGCGCGCGCGCACCCAATGGGTTATCCGGCCCGCCGGGCATGCCATCGGCATATTTGGCGTAATGATCTGGCTCGCGCTCTATCATGTCCTTGGTCGGCGTCCAGCTAGGCCATTCTTTTTTGGCACCCACATGGAATTCGCCCGAGATATAAAGGGCGTCGCGTCCAACACCAACGTAATAGCGCAGCGCTTCGCCGTTCGGCAGAGTCCAGTACAGTGAAAAGACGTCTGGCACGACGTGAATCTCGCCAGCGGGCATCGGGTTGTCCAGACGCACCAGCTTTGGTGACATGTCCATCGGTGCGGGCTCGTCTGGTGCGATCTCGCCAGTCGTGTCTTGGGCAGATAGCAGGGTCGGCAGCGCGAACCCGCCGGCTCCCAGTAGGGAGGTGGTCAGAAAACGGCGGCGATCGATCATGTCGGACTCCTAGTCGTCAGTTGTCATTCTAAGCATCGGTTCCTCGCAAGATGGGCGGAGCCATGCAGCGTTGCAAGCCAACCTCCGTCACATCTGCGCGGGCGAATATGTCAGTTTCGTTATGGTTCAAAGAGCTTATCGGCGTCAAACTGCTCTGTAGTGCGCCTTCCTTTCCCGAAAAAAGTGCAAAAAGTCAACGTTTTCGTCTAAGAGGCAGGGGGATAAAGAAGTGTGCACTTTCCGTCGTTATCACGATGGGTGCCGCCTCATTGATTTGCACCATTGTCCACAACGCAGGCGCGCCCATCGAGCTTTCGTGCGTGGGGGTTACTTTTGAACATGTAAATCTCGTTAAGCATTAATCGTTTGACTAACGCCGAGATCGTTTCGGAGTTCCACGGCAAAGCGAAAGCAGGCCTCTGCTCGGTCACGCAAAGGGGATGGGCGTCGCGGGTGGGGCTATGGTAGAGCATCACGCATTCTGTGTGGGAATTTTCCATGATCTTCGATCCGACCATTGCCGCAACCCGCTTTGGGACCGGTTTGTCCCCTGTGATAGAGCCGCCTTGGGACGTCGCCGCCATGATCTCGCGACTGTACGGCCCGGATGACGCCGCTTTGCGTCACCCCATCCTCGGTTTTGACGCGATCACCCCGTCGCTGCTGCAAATTCAAACCGCCAACCGCGATCGGCGTCAAGCCAAGGGGACGCCGCTCGACGAGGCAGCGATAGAGGTCGTGCGCCAACTGAGCAAAGATGCGGCTGACGTCAGGCGTCACAATATCCTTTCAACCGTCGCGCGTGGTGTGGTGACACAAGACGGGCTACGCGAACGGCTGACCTCGTTTTGGGCAGACCATTTCACGGTGATCGCCCGGAATCTTGCCCTGCTGCATCTGGTTCAGCCCTACATCGAAGACGCTATCAGACCGCATGTCGCCGGTCGTTTTGGCGATATGGTGAAGGCTGTCGTCACGCATCCGATGATGCTGCTTTATCTGGAGCAGAATCGATCCATCGGGCCGAATTCGCCGCAGGGGCTGCGCCTAGATCGCGGCTTGAACGAAAATCTGGGGCGAGAGCTTTTGGAATTGCACCTTGTTGGCGTCAGCGGAGGATACGACCAAGCCGACGTAACCCAGATGGCAGAGCTCTTAACCGGTCTCACGTACAGCGCGAACGAAGGCGTTACCTACAAGCCACGCTGGTCCGAACCGGGGGCAGAGGTTGTTATGGGGCGCCGCTATGGCGATGCCGCTGATCTGACGACCGTCACTTCGGCACTGGACGATCTGTCGGTGCGCCCGGAAACTGCGGCCCATATCGCTTTTAAAATGGCCGTCCACTTCGTTTCGGACGCGCCCGATACCGACCTCGTTGCATCTATGTCGCGCACGTTCACAGACACGGGGGGCGATCTGCTCGCGGTGACGGCGGCTATGTTGGATCACCCTGCCGCTTGGACGCCAGATCGGATGAAAGTAAGGCGACCCGACTTGTTCATCACTGCGTCCCTGCGGGCGATCGGCACACGAGCCGACCGGATTATGGCCATGGGACCGCGCGATTACAATCGACACATCGCAGCGCCGCTGAACCTGATGGGGCAGCCGTTGGAAAGCCCGATTGGCCCCGATGGCTGGGCCGAAGAGGCCGCCGCGTGGATCACGCCGCAGGGATTGGCCGGCCGTATTTCATGGGCCCTGCGCAGCCCGCAAACTTTCGTCGATACTATGCCCGACCCGCGCACCTTCGTCTGGACTGCTGTAGGTCCGGTGGCCCCACCAGAGCTGATCGTTGCCGCCAGTGCTGCTGAAAGCGATGCGGATGGCGTTGGGCTGACGCTGACGTCTCCCGCGTTTCAAAGGATATAATCATGGACCGGCGCAAGTTTCTTCTGGGTGGCGCGACATTGGGTTGTTCCCTCGCGGCCAGTCCCTTTTTGACCCCTGTCGCTTTGGCTTCCGGCCCATGGGACAACCGACTTGTGGTCATCGTGCTTCGGGGTGCGATGGATGGCTTGGACGCTGCACGCCCGCTGTTCGACCGCGATTATGCCAGCCTCAGACCCAATCTGAACGATGGCAAAGGTATACCGGTCGCAAATGACTGGGCGCTGCATCCGGGCCTAAAGCCTTTGATACCGCTTTGGAAAGCCGGAGAGATGGGCGTTTTACATGCCGTTTCGACGCCGTATCGCGACGGGCGCAGCCACTTCGATGGGCAGGAGGTGTTAGAGGCAGGCACCTTGCGTCCCGACGGCACCGCTGGCGGATGGCTGAACCGTATGATCGGCGCTGTGCCCGGCATGACTGCGGAAACCGCCTATGCCGTCGGACAGGAGAGGATGGCAATCCTTTCTGGCCCGGCCCCTCATTTGCGCTGGTCGCCCGATGTGCAGCTGGAAATGTCGCCTCAGGTGCGTCGTCTGCTAGAAATGACTTTGCACGATGACGCCATGTTCCGCGATGCGGCGCTGCAGGCAGTGTCCATCGCCAACTCGCTATCGCTTGATGCGGCTATGCAGGCCGCTGCGGCAGAGGATGCAGAAGAGGCACCGTCAATGATGATGGCAGCACCAAAGCCTGGGTCTTATGCAGCAATTGCCCAATTTGCGGCCTCTCGACTGCGCGAAGACACGCGGATCGCCAGCTTTTCGGTCAACGGTTGGGATACGCATGACAATCAGACACCGCATTTGACGCAGAGTATGACCCGCCTGTCGGAAACGATCCTGACATTACGTGATGGCCTAGGCCCAGTCTGGGACAAGACCGCGGTGCTGTGTCTGACAGAATTTGGTCGAACGGCACGTGAAAATGGTACAAAAGGGACAGACCATGGCACGGGAGGTGCGATGATTTATGCGGGCGGCGCGCTGCGTGGTGGCCAGATCGCAGGCAAATGGCCAGGTCTGGCAGAGGCTGACCTTTACGAACGGCGTGACCTAATGCCCACCGGTGATGTCCGTGCCGCCGCGGGGTGGATCATGCGGGGCCTGTTCGGGTTGGAAGCAAGCCTGATTGCGCAGACGATTTTCCCGGGTCTTGATCTAGGAACAGAACCGGGATTGCTACTATGACGTCGGATCTACGCCCCCTCGGCGCACTTTTGCCCGACTTCGTGCCACCGCCCCATCCGCGTGGGGCAACAATGGCAGGACGTTTGTGCAGGCTGCGACCGCTGCGCGTCAATGATGACGCCGGACCGCTGTTCGCGCAGTTTTCGGAAAGCCCTTGGGTCTTCGACTATCTGGGCGAAGATCCACCCTTAAGCCCTGATGGGCTTGCGCATATTTTGGCAACTTGGGCCGCTCGATCAGACTGCGAAATTTTCGCCATCTGTCACGCAAAAGACTCTGCGCCGCTTGGCTATGCCTGCCTGATGAGCGTGAACACGTCCGTCGGTGACATCGAAATCGGGAATGTTAATTTGTCGCCCGCCCTGCAACGGACGGCTGCCGCGACAGAGGCGTTTTCTCTGATGCTGGAATGGGCCTTTGCTGCAGGCTATCGGCGGGTCGTCTGGAAGTGCAATGCACTGAATATGCCGTCCCGCCGTGCCGCCCAACGTCTAGGGTTCAGTTATGAAGGTCTTTTCCGCAAACATCTTATCGTCAAGGGACGCAACCGGGATACCGCGTGGTTTGCCATGACTGATGACGACTGGCAAAATATCGGCCCGGTGCACTCCGAATGGCTTTCACCCGCAAACTTCACGCGCACGGGCGAACAATTTCAGCCGCTGGGCTTAATGACTGCATCTTTTCTTTTCGCGCGCGATCCAGAATTGTAAGATCTGATGCTCCTGACCGAAAAAATGTCTCGCTGACCGAATGAGATTGACCTGACGCCTGGCAGCCGTGCAGGTCTTATGACCCGGCAATCAGAACCCTGACGCTGCAGAAAGTCGATTCTGCACCATATCGGTCAAATCTCGAAGCCCGTTGCCGCCGCCGCTGCCGACCTTGCATTGCGCAATCAGACGCCGGACAACGTCGTGCATATCGTTGTCCCGGGCTGAAACCGCGACCCCGGATAGAAATTGCGTTACATAGTCGAGCGTCTGCGGACTTTCGTCGTTTTCCAGCACATCGGCCACATGGCATAGGTCGTCGCGATAGGCCAACATGTCTGGCTGCACTTCATCCAATGGCAAAAGCCGGGGTCCCGGCGGCTGCCGGTCCGCAGGCAGGTGTATAAGGATCGCAGCCTGAAATTCCGCGAGACTGGCAATCGGCTTGGCGATAAAGCCATCGGCACCTGCCGCGATCACCTTGCCCTCTGCCACTAGGTCGCCAGAGGTGCCTAGAATGACGTCGATACGCGGCAATCCCTGCGACAATGCACTGATGAGTGCTAGGCTGGACCCATCGGGCAGACCAACATCCACTATGACGACGGTTGGGCGATAGACTGACAAGTGCTTTCGCGCGCTTGCCAGGCTATCTGCTCGCCTGATCCTTGCGCCTGATCGCAGGCATAACATGCGGACAGCCTCGCAGGCGAAACGGCTGTCTTCGACAACTAGTGTTCGCCGCCTGACAGAAGATTCCCAGTGTCGGCTCGATGTGCGATATTCGTGGGATGAGACGCGATGACATCTGCCTTTACCTTGGCCCCGCCGACCGATCTGAGCTTCAGGCCCTGATCACCAACCGCAACACGCCGCGCAAGCTGGTCTGGCGGGTCGAGATCGTGCTTGCGACGGCGGACGGTCAGGGCACCTTCGCGATCATGCGACGGACGGGCATGTCGAAGCCGACGGTGTGGCGC
>JAGXIQ010000157.1 GCA_024635625.1 Loktanella sp.
CTGTGTTCACTTTTTGTTCTATATCATTGGGGAGTGCATAGCTAATGCGAATTGAGCCTTATGTTTTGTCTGAAATGCACGTATGCGGGACACTTTGCCGCGGCCAGAACCGTTCATGCGACGACGCAATCCCGGAACCTCCTCTGCTGTTGACGCGTTTTGCACTAGCAGTGCCAATCTGGCGCTGTCTTTTGCTGCGGCCGCAATATCCGCTACTTATAGCAGTGCTTTTGCATGGCAAAACGCGGGCCGCCTGGCATCAGACCACGAGATCAGGAAAGCGAATTCATGAAAGATCATGCAGCAACACAGGGCGCATGCCCATTTCGCGGCACCCGCATCGGCGGTGCATTGGGATCAGAGCCGCAACTCGACCATTGGTGGCCGAACCGTTTGAAAGTCGAGTTGCTGCATCAAGATCCCCCTCAAGCGAACCCACTCGGGGCTGACTTTGATTACGCCGAAGCATTCGAAGCGCTGGATCTTGATGCGGTGAAGGCCGACATCAAATTCTTCCTCACGACCTCGGTTGAATGGTGGCCGTCTGACTATAATAACTATGGCCCACAGATGGTGCGTATGGCTTGGCACTCTGCCGGGACATATCGGATTGCTGACGGTCGCGGTGGTGCTGCACAAGCGATGCAACGTTTCGCGCCAATCAACTCGTGGTGGGACAACGGAAATACCGACAAGTCGCGCCGACTGCTGGCACCAATAAAGCAGAAGTACGGTGCCGCCATTAGCTGGGCAGACCTGATCGTCTTAACCGGCAATTGTGCGTTAGAAATTATGAACTTCCCGACCTTCGGTTTTGGTGGTGGTCGGATAGACGCTTGGGAGGCCGACAAAGCGACCTATTGGGGCCCCGAAGGCTGGAACGGCAAGCGCCCGTCGGAAACGCCCGCAGGTCCCTTAGAAGGTCATCCGAACCAGATGGTCACGCGTGACTTGCGCTGGAAAGGCGACGTGAAAGAGGAATACTACGACCTTGAAAACCCGCTGGCAGCGACAAACCAAGCGCTGATCTACGTCGATCCAGAAGGTCCGAATGGTAACGGCGTACCCATCGACAGCGCACGCGACATACGCGAAACCTTTGCGCGCATGGCCATGAACGACGAAGAGACAGTGGCCTTGATCGCCGGTGGTCACGCCTTTGGTAAATCTCACGGGATGACATCACCGGAGGAAGTAGGCCCGGCACCAGAGGGTGCGCCGATGAAGGCCATGGGTCTTGGATGGCAAAACCCGAAAGGGACAGGCTTTGGTCAATATACCATGACCAACGGTATTGAAGGGTCTTGGACACCGAACCCAACGTCGTGGGACAACGATTACCTGACAAACCTGTTCAAGTTCGAGTGGGAACAAACCAAATCCCCGGCAGGCGCGACCCAATGGAAACCAATTGATCCGAACGCCCCTAAGACGCCGGACGCCCATGTGCCAGGGCAAATGAACGAGCTGATGATGATGACCTCTGACATTGCGTTGAAAGAGGACCCGGCTTACCGCGAGGTGTGTTTGAAGTTTCTGAACGATTTCGACGCCTTTACTGAAGCCTTCAGCAAGGCTTGGTACAAGCTGGTGCACCGCGATATGGGACCGAAGGTGCGGTATCTGGGCAAAGAAGTTCCGGCCGAGGAATTCCTGTGGCAGGACCCAATCCCGCGTAACGACGGTTATGCGCTGTCAGATGCGGACGTGGCGACATTGAAGGACAAGATCGCAGCGACAGGTCTAAGTGTGCAAGAGCTTGTCTCGACGGCTTGGGCTTCAGCCTCGACCTACCGCAAGTCCGACAACCGAGGTGGCGCAAATGGTGCGCGTCTTCAGCTTGAACCGCAGCGCAGCTGGGCGGTGAACAATCCAGACCGTTTGGCACGGGTTCTTGATACGCTTGAAGGTGTTAAGACCGATTTTGGCAATGTTTCTATGGCTGACCTGATCGTGCTGGCTGGCTGCGCTGGTGTGGAAATGGCGGCGCGCGACGCTGGTGTTGAGGTTGCGGTGCCTTTCGTTGGCGGTCGCATGGACACGACGCAGGACCTGACGGACGTCGAACAGGTGAACTGGCTGCAGCCAGTCGTTGACGGCTTTCGTAACTATCGTAACGAGGCCGTAGGTTATCATGTCGCACCAGAGCACATTTTCCTCGACAAGGCGCATCTGTTAAGCCTGACCGCGCCCGAATGGACGGCTCTGACTGGTGGCCTAAAAGTTCTGGCCGGAAACTATGACAGCGCGGACGAAGGTGTCTTTACCGACCGGCCCGGCGTGCTGACCAACGACTTCTTTAAAGTGTTGACTAGCATGGACTACGTCTGGACGCCGCGTGGCGATGACGAGATGGTGTTCGACCTTGTCACGCGCGAAAGTGGTCAGGCCCGCTATACCGCGACACGCTGCGATTTGGTCTTTGGTGCAAACGCGCAACTGCGTCAGGTGGCGGAAGTCTACGCCGCTGACGACGGGCATGCCCGTCTCGTGAAAGACTTCGTAAAGGCATGGCACAAGGTCATGATGCTGGACCGCTTTGATGTTCCGGCAGAACGAGAGGCTGCTGTCGCAGTCTGCTAAGCTTGCTGCCAAAAAAAACCGGCCAGTGGTGGCCGGTTTTTCCATGTGTAGGATCGGTCTTTAACCTTGCACAGACTGACGAATGGCCTGCATGTTTTCGCCATAGACCTCTGGTTTGTCGACAGACCCACCTCGGAATACGGCAGAACCTGCCACCAGCACATCGGCGCCGGCAGCCACGACGAGTGGTGCGGTTGACGGATCCACACCGCCATCAATCTCGATATGCACTTCTCGGTCGCCAATCATATCGCGCAGGCGGCGGACCTTGGCGGTCATGTCGATGAACTTTTGACCGCCGAACCCGGGGTTCACGGTCATGACGCAGATCAGGTCGGCCATATCCAACAGGTCTGCTACCGCGTCTGCTGGCGTGCCGGGGTTCAGCGCGACACCCGCCTTCATGCCTGCCGCGCGGATCGCCTGCAGGGTGCGGTGGATATGTGGACCAGCCTCTATATGGGCGGTCAGGATATCCGCGCCCGCATCGGCATAAGCATTGATATAGGCATCAACTGGCGAGATCATCAAATGCACGTCCATCACAGTCGTTACGTGCTTGCGAAACGCTTTAACGGCGGGTGGGCCGAAGGTCAGGTTTGGCACGAAGTGCCCGTCCATCACGTCAACATGGACCCAGTCTGCGCCTTGATCTTCGATCGCGCGTATTTCGCGGCCGAAATCTGCGAAGTCTGCGGATAGGATCGAGGGGGCGATCTTGAGGCTACGGTCGAAGGTCATGTCGGCGTCTCCGGTTGGGGTGCGGGCGCAACATCGGGCAATGCGATGGAATTGACAACGCCCCGCATGTCCTGCGGGGCGTGTTTACTTACTTGTCCGGGTCGCTGACGTAATCGGACAGCAGGCGTTCGTTGCGGGCTTCTTCCAGTCGCTGGATGCGGTCTGACGACATACGATCGTCGAAGCGGTATTTGACAAAGTTTACCAGTGCCAGTGTCAGCAGCAGAACAGAAATACCCCAGAAACCCTTGGTTGAGAGTGGCACCTCTGGCGAGAGGTAGAGCGAGAGGCCGAGCATCACATAAGCCACGACGACGGCTGCGGCGTTGAAGAACATGATGAGCGTGGTGTCAGAGCGGTTATTCATTTTATTAGTTCCTTAGATATGAGGTTCAGAGGTTGGTTTTCAGATCGGCGAGAACGCTGTCAGCAGTGACACGAGTCGCCTGTCCAAAGCCTGCGTCAGCCATGCGGTCAGTCAGATCGGCGCCGGACAGGTCCCGATTGATGTCAGTCAGGATTTGCGCCTGCTCAAAAGGATCGTCGCGGCCAAGGACACGGGCGATCAATTCTTCGGCCTCGTTCACTGCACTGTTGTTGCCGTGGCGGTTCAGGCGCATTTGCATGTCCTGTTCACGCTTCACAGCGCGGGCTTGCGCGGCGCCTTGGCGCAGGTCGATGATGCGGCGGTGACCAGCCTCGACAGAGGCACGCAAGCGTAGCACTTTTTGGTCTAGCCGATCACACGTATCGCTGCGCAACTGCGCCTCGTTGTGCATCTGGGCGAGGGCGGTAGCCGCTTCTTGCGCTCATGCTTCGTTTCCCGCCGTCAAGGCGGCGCGGGCACGGTCCGTCATGTCGGTGATGCGGTTCTTCAGGGCGTCATGGCTGCGGGTTTCGCTGCGCTGACGCTGGATCAATCCGGCGAGAGTCCCTTTTGCGGCCTTCAGGGCATTGTCGGCTTCGCGAATCTTCTGGTCTATCAGTTCGACAGCAAAGGCATCGCGAACGCGGTCCTCGGCGCGGGCATTGCTGGCTGCCAGCAGGGTCGAAAGTGTCTTAAACATCTGGTCCTCCATTTCGTGAACGCTGTTCACTTCAAGAGGTGTAGGGCAACCTTGAACGTCGTTCAAGTAGAAAGTGAACGTCGTTCACATTTTTTATGAGTCGGTTGTCACGTTGCGCAGCAGTACAGCAATCATGGCTTCAATTCGGTCAAGCGGGACAGCTGAAATGCGACGTTCCAGCCCTAACAAAACCATCCCATGGACCGAAGAAAATAACGCGCGCGTCATCAGGTCGATACGATCAGACGGCCACTCAGGAAAGATCTCGCGCAGCGGTGTAGAGATTTGTGCAAAAAGGGCGGCGAGTTCGGCCAGATACCAATCGGGAGCTTTCATATCGGACGACATCGCAAGATCAAACAGCGCACGCCATACATTTTGATTCGCGGCGGCAAAGTGTAAATAGGCCGTACCCATACTGACGAGGCGATCCTGCGGGGTACCTGTAAGAACGGTTCGGTCTTTCACAAAATCGCCTAGTTTGCGAAAGGTGCGCCCGTTCACGGCCATCGTCAGTTGGTCCAGATCGTCGAAGACCGTATAGATTGCGCCGACAGCACAGCCCACATCCTGCGCCAGTGCGCGCGCCTTAAGCGCCGAGAGGCCTTCGTTGACGATCGTTCGCTCTGCGCTGTCTGTCAGGCGTTTACGCAAATCGTCACGGCGTTTTTCGGTTTTGCTGGCCATAGGGTGCCTCTGGGTGGTGAACGTGGTTCATCAATAGGTGAGGGGTGCTGGTTTGGAAAGGCCCGACCTAATGGTGGGCGATTATCTACCGAGATGAAGCAGGATCAATCCTGGGTTGGTGCGCCGCCTGCGAATGTGTTTGCCGTGTGATAGCCGACGGGGCCTTCCTGCATTTGAAGATGCAAGTCCAAGCCGGTGTAAGGATGGGCGCGCGCAAGCGCTTCGTCTATTTCTATCCCAAGGCCAGGTGTGGTGGGGACGGGGATATAGCCATTCTCGACAGATATGGTGTTCTTGATCAAGGCATAGTGAAAGGGGGTCTCTATCGTTTCAGCCATCAGAATATTCGGAATCGCGGCGGCAAGTTGGATATTGGCGGCCCATTCGATCGGCCCCGCATATAGGTGCGGCGCGATCTGCGCATTGTATGCCTCTGCCAGCACGGCGATCTTACGCGCCTCCCACAGGCCACCGCAGCGACCCAAAGCGGGCTGCAGGATGCTAGCGGCACCCGATCGTAGGACTGGGGCGAATTCAGCGCGGGTTGTCAAACGTTCACCAGTGGCGATGGGGACGCCGCATTTGGCTGCAACCTTGGACATCTCGTGCGTGTTATCAGGCGGAATGGGTTCTTCGTACCACAGTGGGTCAAATGGGGCGATGGCTTGACCCATGCGGATTGCGCCAGCGGTCGAGAACTGTCCGTGCGTGCCAAAAAGAAGATCGGCCCTGTTGCCCACGGCTGTCCTGATCGCTTTGCAAAAGGCAACAGAGGTGGCGATGTCGTGCAGTGACGGCATGTGCCCACCGCGAATTGTATAGGGGCCCGCGGGGTCGAATTTCAGGGCGGTATATCCTTGGTCGACAAGGGTCAGTGCAGCTTCGGCTGCCATGTCTGGGTCCGCCCAGAAAGCGGGCTGAGGGTGGTGGTCCTGTGGATATAGGTAAGTATAAGCGCGAATACGGTTGTTCGTGCGTCCCCCGATTAGGGCGTGGATTGGACGGTCACGGTGCTTTCCCAAAATATCCCAGCAGGCGATTTCTAGCCCGCTGAACGCCCCCATCACCGTTAGGTCCGGGCGCTGGGTGAAGCCGGACGAATAGGCGCGGCGGAACATCAGTTCAATGTTTTCCGGGTTCTCTCCTGCCATGTGGCGGGCAAAGACGTCGGTGATGACGGCGCGCATGGCGTCTGGGCCGACGGTGCTGGCATAGCATTCGCCCCAACCGATAATACCGGTGTCGGTCGTGACTTTCACGAGGATCCAGTAGCGTCCGCCCCATCCCGGTGCGGGTGGGGCGGTCACGATGATATCGAGGTCTGCGAGTTTCATGGACCCTCTGAATTTGAGTCTATCTGGCTATATGAAGAAAAGTCTTTACGTGATCGTGGGATAATAGGACCGCAAAATAGGCTTAGTCGAAGACGATGACGTTGCGCTTTGCAGCCCCTGTCTTGGTATCGGCAATAGCCTCGTTGATCTGGTCGAGACTCCACGTCTTGCTGACGAGTTCATCCAGCTTTAGGCGGTCCTGTTGATAGAGGTCCACTAGCCACGGGATATCGCGGGCGATGACGACGTCGCCCATCTTTGATCCGATCATCCCCTGACCCGTGGCCGCGATCATCACGGGTTCATAGGTCGAGGTGGCACCGGAATGTGGCATTCCGACCATGATGACTTTGCCACCCATCGCCAAATATTGCGGCGCCGTGTCGTAGGCCGGAATAGCACCTACCGTGACGACAACGACGTCTGCGCCTTTACCCATAGCCTTCTTCGCTGCGCGCCATGGCTTGTCGCCGGTGGCCAGCACACCGTCCGTCGCGCCAAAGTCACGGGCGATCTGCAGTTTTTCCTCGGTCATGTCGACGGCAATGATGCGACGTGCACCAGCTATGCGGGCGCCCTGGATTGCATTGAGACCGACGCCACCTGCGCCGATCACGACCACGTCCTGTCCTGCCCGCAGGCCTGCCGCATTAACGACTGCCCCTACGCCGGTGATGACGCCGCATGCCAAAAGCGACGCGGCAATCAGGTCCATGTCGGGGGGCAGTTTCACAATCTGGCTTTGGTCAACAACGACCCGTTCTGCAAATGCCCCGCTGTCCATCGCCTGCACGATGGGACCACCGTCAAGGGTCGTGAGGGGGCCGTCATAACGCGGGGGGATCGCGCAAAGGACCGGCATGCCGCCACCGCACGTCGCGCAGGTGCCGCAAGCCCTGATCAAGGTGACGACGACAGGATCGCCGACGGCAACACCGCGAATCCCAGCTCCGATAGCCGTCACATGACCAGCTGCCTCGTGACCATAAATTGCGGGCAGCTTGCCGCCCCATGCACCCTCTGCAAAGTGGATGTCGGAATGGCAGATGGCGCATGCTTTCAGCGTGACCTCGACCTCGCCCATACCAGGCGCACGTAGGTTGACGGTTTCGATCTGTAAGGGGGCACCGTGAGCATGGCTGACGGCGGCTTTGATCTGGGTCATGGGGTCCTCGCGCTTGATTTCAGGGTATCCTGTGACGCCACACCGCTGCCCGCAACCCTTATTGCGCAGCAGGGTCAGGCCTGCGCGTCGTGGCAAAAAGAGCAGCGCTGATCGCCACCAGAACAGCAGCCAATAAGAATGGCGCACCGGGCAGATAGATGGGGTTCGTCTCTGCGGTGAAAAGCCAGAACGTCTGGGTCATCAGTAGGGGGGCGATGATCGTCGCGATGGCATTGACGCCTGTTAGCACGCCTTGCAATTCGCCTTGTTGATCGTCAGAGGCGTCGCGCGACATGATGCCTTGCAGTGCGGGTCCAGCGACAGACCCTAGCGCCGTCAACGGTGTTAGGACCAGTGCAAGCCAGCCGTTCGACACAAATCCCAAAAATACGAAAACCACGACGTCGACCCCAAGGCCGAAGATGACAGTGTTTCGTTCGCCGAGGCGACGCAGGATTGGTTTCATCAACAGACCCTGCACAATGGCGATACCGATGCCGAAAGCGCCCAGCGATAGGCCGATCATGCCCGGCCCCCAGCCAAAACGAGCCTGACCAAAGTAGGCCCAAATCGCCGGATAAACAAAGAATGCCACGGCATAGACAAATGTGATCACAAGCAATCTGCCCAAGCCGGGCAGCGCCGCGATATAGCGCAACGCGCCCAGCGGATTGGCCCGCGACCATGCGAAGGGGCGGCGAATGCGGTCGGTTACAGTTTCGGGCAAGACGAAGTAACCGAAGGCAAAGTTCAGCGCTGCAAGAAGGGCTGCAGCATAAAACGGCGCACGAACACCCCATACACCTAACAACCCTCCAATTAGCGGGCCAATGACAAAGCCAACACCGAACGCAGCACCAATCAAACCAAAATTGGCTGATTTTTCCTCTGGCTTAGAAATATCAGCCATATAGGCTGCCCCGGTCGCCTGCGTTGCCGCAGTGATACCGCCTATGACGCGACCTAAGATCAAAAGCCAAATCGTATGGGCGACCGCCATCAGAAGGTAGTCCAACGCCATGACTGCCAGCGCCAGCAGCAAAACCGGGCGACGCCCGCGACTGTCGGATACAGCCCCAACCAAGGGGCCACACATGAACTGCATCACCGAAAATATTGTCGCCAGCACGCCGCCCCACAGGGCCGCGTTGGCAAGGCTGCCCCCCTCGACCGACTGAATAAGGTCCGGCATGACCGGCAGGATCAGGCCGATCCCCATCGCGTCAATGACCACTGTGATCAGGATGAACAGGACCGGCAGGGGCATTTAGCCGACGGTGCCTGTGCGAGTCAGAAAGTCGTTCAGTAGGGCGGCATACGCTTCTGGCTGTTCAACGCAGGGCAGATGACCTGCGCGGCGCATCACGTGAAAACTGCTGCCGGGGATCAGCTCGACCGTTTCTCGGACCAAATCGGGGGGCGTCGCGCCATCCTCGCTGCCGGCGATGCCCATTGTGGGCAGGCGTAGGCCGCTGGTGGTGGTAAAGAAATCTGTGCCCGCAATGGCGGCACAAACGCCAGTGTAACCTGCGGCAGGTGTCGTCTCTAGCATTTGCTGCCAAGGCTGCATGGCAGGCGTGCCGTAAAAATCACGTCCGAACCATCGTTGCATCACGCTATCCGACAGGGCGGCCATGCCATTGCTATTCACGGCCGCGATACGGTCGGCCCACAGTTTTGGATTGCCGATCTTTGCCGCCGTGTTCGACAGCACCATTGCGCGCACAATATCCATCCGCTTCACTGCTAGCGCTTGGGCAATCATGCCACCGACGGATAGGCCTGCAAAGACGCAATCACGCACATCCAACTGGTCACAAACGGCCTCTGCGTCGCTGACAAGCTGGCCCATGGTATAAGGCGCGTCGGGTACGCTGGATTGCCCGTGTCCGCGCTTGTCATAGCGGATATAACGCAGACCTTTCGGTAGCAGATCCATAATCGGATCCCATAGGTGCAACGTCGTGCCAAGCGAATTTGCAAACACCACTGTCGGGGCCGCGGCGTCGTCAACACCATCGATCTGAGCGTGAAGGGTGATATCGTCACGGGTGATTGTTGTCTGGCGCATGTCGCTGTCCTTTCGGGAATTGACTAAGACAGACCCGCAAAGCCCGGTGCGGTCAAGCGGTGACCAGCAATGCCATATTGTCCCTTAGAGATGTAGGCAGACTTTTTACGCAGGCCAAAGGGCAAGGATTCAATCCTGTACCGGCGTGAAGGTCCTATGTCTGGTCGTCGCTTTAGATTGGGTAGGTGTCTAATGCGCGAATAAAGGTTGCAGCATCCACGTTGCCGCCGGTAGCAACGGCAATGACCGTTTCACCTTGCAGTGCGGCGCCATGGAATAGGGCCGCTGCCAGCGCCGCTGCGCCACCTGGCTCCACGACGATCCTAAGCCTGTGAAAGGCCAACGCCATGGCATGCAGGCACTCTGCGTCGCTGACGGCGATGCCGGGGCCGCACAGGGCGTGCATGATCGGGAAAGTAATCTCTCCCGGTTGTGGGGTCACGATGGCGTCGCAAATCGACCCTTCGGCGGTCGCGTTGCGTTGGATCGTGCCAGCGGCCAAGCTACGGGCCACGTCGTCGAAACCTTGCGGCTCGCAGGGTCGCACGCGCAGGCCGGGGGCGTCCGCCTTGGTCGCAATCGCGATGCCAGAGGTTAGGCCACCACCGCCGCAGCATACCAGAACCTCGGCCTCAGACACGCCAGCTTCGGCGGCTTGTGCCGCAATTTCCAAGCCGCAAGTGCCCTGGCCTGCGATGACCTCTGGCTCGTCATAGGGGCGGATCAGGGTCAGGTTGCGTGCCGCAGAAAGGCGGTCACCGATCTCCTCGCGGTCCTCGGTCGCGCGATCGTAAAGTACGACCTCTGCCCCCAACGCGCGAGTATTCGCGATCTTCACCGCTGGTGCATTGGATGGCATGATGATGACCGCCGGTGCGCCGTGCATGCGAGCCGCCAGTGCTACCCCTTGCGCGTGGTTGCCCGATGAAAACGCGATGACGCCAGCGCTGCGCTGGGCGTCGGTCAGCGCTGAAACCGCTGCCCAGCCCCCCCGAAATTTGAAACTGCCAGTATGTTGTAGGCATTCGGCTTTGACGAAGACGCGGCGACCCGCAATCTCGTCAAGGAATGGTGACGACAGGAAAGGTGTGCGGCGGGCGTGGCCGTTCAGACGCGCTGCGGCGGCGCGGATCATGTCGATGTTCATGTCATTGCCCCCAGCCATTGCTGCAAAGCCTGCACAGCCGGCGGTTCATCAAGGAACGGAACATGGCCACGATCTGACACAGTCGCAAATATTCCGTCGGGGCGACGGCGCTGCATTTCGTCCCAAGTGTCCGCTGACAACAGGTCGCTGTTCGCACCGCGAATGGCAGCAAGCGGAAGACCTGCGGCCGCGTCGTAGATCGGCCAAAGATCCGGCATGCCGGTCTTGCCATCGCCCAGCGTGGTTGCCAAATCCGGGTCGTAACGGATGACAAGGCCGTCTTCGGTCTGGGCGTAATGTTGCTCCACCTCGGCCAACCAACGATCCATCGTCACATTCTTAAATGTGGTCCAAGCGTTGTCGCGAAAGGCAGCGGCTTCTGCGTAGGTTTTCTGTGGCGGGTTGTGACCGACGTAACCAGTGATAATCGCCAGACCCGCTGGATCGATGACCGGCCCGATGTCGTTCAATGCCAGCCCCAGCAGGCGGTCATGAGCCACAGCGGCCAGCATCATGCCAATCAGTCCCCCGCGTGATGTGCCAAGGATCGCAGCTTTGTTCAGTCCTAGATGATCCAACAAGGCCAGCGCATCCTTTGCCTCGGTCGGCACGGTGTAGGTCGCCGGATCGGCCCAGTCGGACTGACCGCGCCCGCGATAGTCCAAGCGGATCAGGCGGCACGGCAGGTGAGGGGCCACATGGTCAAAGTCGCTGCCGTTGCGGGTCAGTCCGGCCAGCGCCAGTACCGGCAGACCATACCCCGCGTCGGTGTAATGTAGGCGGGTGCCATCGGGAGCGGTGAAGTCGGGCATCAGATAATCTCCGGTATGGTGGTCAGGTCTGGCAGCACATGGTTTGGTCGGGCGTAAAGGCGGTCCATCGGTGCGTCGTTGCGGTTGGCCCAGACCGTGCGGAACCCGTAACCTGCTGCCCCGGCGGCATCCCAACCGTTCGATGAAACAAAGAGCACCTGATCACGTCGACATCCGAAGCGATTGCCGACCATGTCATAGACCCTTTCGTGCGGCTTAAACACGCCGACATTTTCGACCGACAAGGCATCGTCCAGCAAATCAGTCAAGCCTGCCAGCGTGATCGCGGCGCGCAGCATGTCGGGGGCCCCATTGGACAGGATCGCTGTGTTTAGGCCGCGCTCTTTCAACGTTCTTAACATGTTGGGCACCTCTGGATAGGCTTCCAGCTCCCAATACAACGCCAAAAGGCGTTCTCGTAGTGCAGGGTCGTCCAGCCCAGCCGCCTCCATCGCCCAGTCTAAACCGTCCTGCGTGATCTGCCAGAAATCACAATGCCGGTCCGCGATGGCGCGCAGCCAGCTGTATTCCAATTGTTTCTGCCGCCAATCGCGGGCCAATTGCGGCCAGACGGCTGCAAGTTTTTCTTGCCCCGGCTCCTCTGCGGCGCGGCGCGCGGAGGAGTTCACATCGAATAGGGTGCCATAAGCGTCGAAAATACAGGTGGTTATCGTCATGACGGCTCCTTGGGATTTGGGCTGACATTGGCATGCCGCGCGGGCAGGGGCAAAGCGGTTTGCATCCCGCGCTATGATTCGTTAGCGTCCTTGGGATTTTGAACTTGAAAGGACGCAATATGACGACTGCAAAACAGGGCGACACCGTCCGTATCCACTACAAAGGTACCTTGAACGACGGTACCATTTTCGACACTTCCGAGGGCCGCGATCCGCTGGAATTCGAAGTTGGATCCGGAATGATTATCCCCGGTCTTGATGCCGCGATCCCTGGCATGACTGTGGGCGATGCTAAAACTGTTAACGTGCCGGCTGATCAGGCTTACGGCCCGGTCAACGATCAGGCGCGTCAGGCGATTCCGCGCAGCGACATCCCCGCAGATATCCCAATCGAGGTTGGCACGCAGCTGCAGATGCAGACTCCGCAGGGGCAGACGGTTCCTGTGACGGTGGCCGACGTGTCCGAAAGCGAAGTCACGTTGGATGCAAACCATCCTTTGGCGGGCAAGGATTTGACCTTTGCCATCGAAATGGTCGAGATCAAAGCAGCCTAAGCAGGCTGGCCTTCGACGGCCGCGGGGTTCATCCAAAAGGGTTAGAACACGTGGCCGTCGGGGTCGCAAAACTGCTACCGTACATAAAGCCATCGATGTCCTGTATTTTGGCGTTGTCTGTCCCGCCTTGGGCGATGGCCGCATCAAAAATGGCAACGACATCATCGCGGCTGTGACATGATACTGCGATCAGCGCACAGGTCGTTGATTGGGTGTCTGCGATTGGTTTAGGGGAAAACCCCGCGAAACGCGCGGTTTCCAAAATCGTCAGAAAATGCTCTCCGAGATCACAACGTAGGCCGTGTTGTCATCGCAAAACCGCGGATTGATAGAGAATCCTAGTCCTTCATCGAATGCTCTGCTGCGGGCCAGGTCGGTGACGGGTAGGTTGACGAAAATCATTCGCATGGCTCATCCCTCAAGATAGCACGCGCTTAGATTATCATGTCCGTGCTTCTTCTCGTCAGAAATATCCCGGGGGGAGGCCACAGGACGGGGGGCTGGCCCCCTCTCGCACAGGGTGCGCTGTTCGCCGCTACAGATGATCTGGCTGAGGCATTCCCAGCACGTGGAACCCGCCATCGACGCGGACAATCTCTCCATTGGTGTAGGCACCTACGTCAGACGCCAAATAAACCGCTGTGCCGCCAACCGCCTCTAAAGTCGCGTTCGACCGCGCCGGGGTGTTCTGTTCGGTATGCTTGAAGGTACGGCGTGCGCCGGCGATTGCAGAGCCTGCCAGCGTCTTCATCGGGCCCGGACCGATGGCGTTCACACGGATCCCCTGCGGGCCAAGGTCATTGGCCAAATAACGCACTGCGGATTCCAGCGCCGCCTTGGCGACGCCCATTACGTTGTAGAATGGCGTCACCCGGTTGCTGCCCTGATAGGTTAGGGTCAGGATTGTGCCACCGTTCGGCATCAGTTCTGATGCACGCTTGGCGACATCGATCAGCGAGTAGCAAGAGATCGTCATAGAGTTCTTAAAGTTTGAGCGCGTTGTGTTGATGAAGCGCCCCGCTAATTCCGATTTGTCCGAATACGCAATAGCGTGGACCACAAAATCGATACTGCCCCACCGGTCCTTCAGTGTCGCAAAGGCCGCATCCATGCTGTCGTCATCGGTCACGTCAACATCAATCATGATGTCGGACCCGACGCTTTCCGCCAGCGGTGCCAGACGTTTGCCAAATGCTTCGCCTTGATAGGTAAACGCCAGTTCGGCACCTGCCTCGGACATCGCCTTTGCGATGCCCCATGCAATGGATCGCTCGTTCGCAACCCCCATGATCAACCCGCGTTTTCCTTTAAGATCGATCATACCCATTACCCTTTAAACCGCGACAGCAACATCGAACCGTTGGTGCCGCCAAACCCGAACGAATTCGTCATGATCGTGTCTAGACCCGCATTATCGACCCGTGTTGTGGCGATTTCAGCAGCGTCCAGCGCCGGGTCCAACGTCTCGACGTTGATAGAGGGTGCAATGAAGTCGTCTTTTAGCATCAAAAGACAATAAATCGCCTCTTGTGCGCCAGTCGCCCCCTGAGAGTGCCCCGTCATCGACTTTGTTGAAGAAATCGGCGGTGTGCTGCCTTGTCCAAACACGCGGCGTACGGCTTGGACTTCACCCACGTCGCCGACGGGGGTACTTGTGCCATGCGCGTTGATGTAGCTGACCTTGCGGCCCTCTGGCAGCGTCTTGAGGGCCAGCCGCATCGCCCTTTCGCCGCCCTCGCCAGAAGGTGCGACCATATCGGCACCGTCAGAGGTGGCAGAAAACCCAGTGACCTCGGCGTATATCTTCGCGCCACGCGCCTGCGCGCTTTCGAGCGTTTCAAGCACAACAATACCGCCTCCGCCCGCGATCACAAAGCCGTCGCGGCCTGCATCAAATGCCCTAGATGCTTTGGTCGGCGTGTCGTTGTACTTGCTGCTCATGGCGCCCATCGCGTCGAAAAGGCAAGATAGAGTCCAATCCAGTTCTTCACCGCCGCCTGCGAACATGATGTCCTGCGTGCCAAGGGCGACTTGTTGTGCCGCCATCCCGATGCAGTGCAAAGAGGTAGAGCACGCAGAGGTGATCGAAAAGTTCATGCCCTTGATTTTGAACGCCGTGGCGAGGTTCGCGCTGACGGTCGAGGACATGGTCTTTGGCACGGCAAACGGCCCGATCCGCTTGGTGGCTCCTGTTGCCAGTACCGATTGATGCGCAACGAACATGGCGCTGGTGGACGGGCCACCACTGCCAGCAATCACACCTGTCATAGGATTGACGACCTGATCCTCTGTAAGGCCAGCGTCCGCAATCGCCTGCGACATAGAGATGTGGGCATAAGCGGCACCCGGGCCCATGAACCGCAGGGTCCGCTTGTCGATGTGGTCAGCCACATCGATCTTGAGCGTGCCGGCGATTTGGCTACGGAAACCGCGCTCTGCCATCTCGGGGCTGGCTTCAATACCAGAGGTCCCCGCTTTCAAGCTGGCGGTGACTTCTTCGGCATTATTCCCGATGGGGGATACAATTCCCAGACCGGTGATGACGACGCGACGCATGGCGCACTCCTTCATTGACGCGTTCTGTTTAGGCCACTGCGGTGCCGTGCCGCAACCAGATAGGGCGACTGGTACGTGCGTTGCTTTCAGATTGCATGAATTCTGCCGCAGGACAGGTCGGCTAAGAGCTTGTGTTGACTGAATTTCAGCAGGCCGCTATCGTCCGAATTCAAACAAAGCCCAAAACTTTTGTTTCCGGCCGATGCTTCGTTGCTCTGCTATTTTTTGAGGATGCGAAGTGCTTGATGAGGGCAGGGGTTGGGGCTTTGGCTTGTAATGCTCGGATACTTGATCCGACCGTTGTCAGTCGAGCGTAGAAAGTCTGTGTTCGTCACGTAAAGAATGACCGGTAAAAGTTTGATTTGTAGTCAACGACATCCGTTTTGTTCCGCATCTATTTGGAGAGTTGAATGCCACTGAACGAAGAACTGGACTGGGGACAGGTTGGTGCGATACCTCTTGATGCAGCCGCTGGAACCAAAGTTGCGGATGCTTTTCAACAGATGTTCGGTCCGCCATCAAAGGATCTACTGCCTAGAGGCATGAAAGTTTACAAATTCAATGGCTATGCCAGCCTGTCTTCGGAATTTGGTCCCATTGCTGCTGATTTTCAAATGAGTCCGTGGTGGACAGCCTCGCAGCCCTACAAGCACGATGGGGGGCTGGTTCAAAAACTAAAAATGGCCGAAGCTAATGGTGTTTCAGCACGTGAATGGGGCCGTTTGACGTCCGCGGTTAAAGAAGACTGGAACTCTCTGGCTTACTTGCTTGAAATTGAATTGGCGGAACCGGTCTACGGCTGGTTCGGTGGCTTTAAGGGGATGGCGCGCAAAGGCGCCGGTTCAAGCAAGCGCGATGCTGCTGTTGAAAAGTCCGGCAAAGGCAATCTGCCCGGTGGCGGCACGCAATTCTATATTCCGAACCTGCCCTACAGGGCAGTCGCAACATACACGATCAAGCCGATCTAAAACGCTACGTTGCCGGATTGCGGCGACTGGCATCGTCCGACAATTCAGCCTGCGTCAGTTCGATCTTCAGGTAGATATATCGATTTGGATGCCCTTGATCAAAAAAACCCGTTGTGTGAAACGTCACACAACGGGTTTTTTTGCGGAGCCTTTGCTTTAGCAGGCTGGTAGTGCGCCTTACGTTTTTGTGGCCTTAGCCCTTAGGCCACAAAACGCCGACGACACAGGCAACGTCAGCTTTCTGACAGCGCGACCTTCATGTCTTTGACGATGTAAATGACTTCGCCATCCGCCTCTACGATGCCGTCAGCAACGCCCATGGTCAGGCGACGCGTCTGGATCGCTTTGGTGAAGTCGATCTTGTAGGTCAGGCGTTTGCGGTCAGGGCGTACCATCCCGGTCAGTTTGACCTCTCCTACACCCAATGCATAGCCGCGCCCTTGCCAGCCGCGCCAGCCAAGGTTGAAGCCGGTCAACTGCCACAGTCCGTCAAGACCAAGGCAGCCGGGCATGATCGGGTTGCCGGGAAAATGGCAGTCAAAGAACCACAGGTCCGGCGTGATATCGAATTCTGCGACCACGTGACCTTTGCCATGTGCCCCGCCATCGCCCGAAATGTCGGTGATCCGGTCCATCATCAGCATAGGTGGGGCAGGAAGCTGCGCGTTGCCGGGGCCAAACAATTCGCCGCGCGAACAGGCCAGAAGGGCGTCTTTGTCGAAGTGGGTGGGATAGTCGGCCATGTCGATCCTTCGGGTCCAGTCGTGGCGCGCATGTATGGCGCCGGGGTAGGGGGGTAAGTACCCGGTGACCTCTATCATCTGGCCCTTTGTCGGTGCAAGCCTGACACCATCTTGGGAAAGGCGTTGATCCGCACCGCAGTGTTCCCATATGATAGATGTATGACAGTTTTTGCATTGCTTACACAAACAGCCACCGATCACGGCAGCCGCTGGCTGACGCAGGCTGGCCTGCGCCCTACACGGCAACGGGTGACTTTGGCGGCATTGCTTGTGGGCGACGGTTCCGACCGACATGCCACGGCAGAGGGGCTTTTTGCCGCTGCAGCGACGTGCGACGAGCGTGTTTCGCTCGCAACAGTATATAATACGTTGCGGGCTTTTTGTGACGCGGGACTGCTACGAGAGATTACTGTGGACGGTGCAAAAAGTTATTTCGACACCGACATGTGTGATCACCCGCACTTTTATTGGGAAGATACAGCGGAACTGACAGACGCCCCGCGCGACGCCTTGGAAATTCGTCGCCTACCTCAGGCCCCGGCAGGGGCAAAGGTCGTCGCCGTGGATGTCGTTATCAGGCTGCGTCGCGACTAATCCGCGGATCGTAATGATTTACCCAAGCTCTGATTTAACACCGTATTAACCGTTCCACAGCAAAGTTGGCCACTATGCCCACTTTCAAAAGATTATCCTGCCCGTAGCAGAAATGCATTTCTTCACCGTCCGTCTGTGTGACCCAACGAGCGATTTGTTGATCCGTCACATCGATTTGCTGCGCCTGTCTGTCAGGCTAAGTCAGTTGAAGCATGGCTTTACGATCCTGGATGCCGTGATTCTTCCTGATCGATTGCACATGATCTGGGCACTGCCACCACAGGACAATGATTTCAGTCTGCGCTGGCAAGCGGTCAAGTCGACCTTTGCGCGACATATCCCGAAAGAGTCATTGGCAATGGTTGGTAACGCGATCTGGAAGCGCGGATCTTGGGAACGCGCGATCCTGTCCTTCGATGATCTAGTGTTCTGAGTCTGACGCTTCCTACCTGTTTCCCCTGATTTCATCGAGTGCGTTGAGTGCTCGGCGTTCCCTGGTGAGAATGTCCCGAGCGGTTTTGGTCCACCTGAAGGGTTTGGGCTTCTCGTTGTGCTGCGCCA
>JAGXIQ010000158.1 GCA_024635625.1 Loktanella sp.
ACCACATTTTTGAAACCTACGACGACATCGTCGATCATTGCTGTGATGCTTGGAACAAGCTTATCGGCCAGCCCGAGCGCATCGTGTCCATCGGACGCCGCCAGTGGGCGCAGGAGTTCTGATCAGTGCAGGTTGGTATTAACTGCGCTTAGGAACGACCTCTCGCCTTGATCTACCTCAAGCACGTCCGCTTGGTTCATAAGATGCGCCACAGGTTAGGCGGCGCTGAATAAATCCAGATCGCGCATTGCTATACGCGGGTGCAGCAGTGGACCAAAATCGGAAAGTGCTGCCTTGTGTGGAAAAAGTGACATCAACAGCCCTGCCACGTCTGACCGCATATTTAACTGGTGCGGCAAGCCGGGATGCAGGCTTTCGACCTCTATCCCGTTGACAGTCAGGCGACAGTGATCCGCGAATCCAAGCTGGTAGACATGAACTGGTGCGACAGGTTGAAGAGCGATAACGCTGGTTTGATCGACGAAATCGCGGGCGGGTACAAACGCCGTTTCGTCGCCAGTCAGGCGGTGCGTACCCGCCGCCCGGTGCGCAATGCGGGCAGAAGGGCCAAGGACGAGGTCACTGCCAGGACGGGACAGGCCCATAGCCTCTACAGTAATGCGGACCATCGCACCGCTTTGCGGGTTGGTCCGGTTGCTGCGGGGGACAATCTGCATGTGACCGCGCCACATCAGGGTCTGCATGCCGTGACTCGCCGTCAAAATGCGGTCACCCGGCCACAGGTCTTCGACCGCACGTGGGCCGCTATCTGTTTGAAAAATGGCACCACGACCAAACGCACCGAAGCAATCCTCGAAGGCGGGAATTGCCGGAGCCAGATGCGTGGCGTCACAAGTGTCGAGGGAGCGGGTCAGATGGGCAGTCTCGAACCTGCGCATGAGAGGCATCACGCGCCGAGATTGCCCATCCTGACTAGCGATCCGGTCTGAGGACACCGGAGGGTAAAGCGATCCGCCGCGAGGCCTGCGACGGCAGTGGAGGTCTTCAAAGTCATGTGCGTCACCTTACGGTTTGTCACATCATCTGTCGGCCCCACCGACAACATCTGAGGAGAACGTTGCTGTTGGTCCAAATGTGTCAAAACCACGACGGGACGTCAAAGCCTTTCGCTAAAATCGGCAAACGCTGAACCAATCCCGGGATTACTTCGCGATTGTTCGTGGACAGATGCTGATCCCGCCACATTTGACGCAAAGCCACGCGAACTTTGGCGCCGAATCAACGGCCCTCATTTTTTTCGGAGACGACGATGCCCTCTGCCCCCGCCACCCCAGCCTTTACCATCGGCATTGAGGAAGAATACCTGCTGGTCGATCCAGAAACCGGTGACCTGCGCAAAGCCCCCGAAGACTTAATGACAGACCTGCAGGATGCGTTGGGCGAACAAGTCAGCCGGGAGTTCCTGAGCTGTCAGGTCGAGGTTGGGACTGGTGTCTGTGCAACAGTGGACGCGGCACGGGAAGATCTGGCGCATCTGCGACGGACGGTGGCAGGACTGGCGAAAGCATATGGCTTGGCGCCCATCGCCGCGTCCTGTCATCCTTGGGGCGAATGGATCGCGCAGGATCGTACGGACAAGCCACGCTATCAAAAGCTGGACGCCGATCTGGGGGCCGTTGCCCGTCGCATGTTGATCGGGGGAATGCATGTGCACGTTGGGATCGAAGACCAAAACATGCGCATCGCGGTGATGAACCGGCTGGTCGATTGGCTACCCATGCTGCTGGCACTTTCCGCGTCCAGCCCGTTCTGGCAGGGCGAAGACACTGGTCTTGCGTCGTGGCGGGTTAGTATTTTTGACGGAATGCCGCGCACTGGCTTGCCGCCACGACTGGCCAATTGGGCCGCCTACGCCGATGCGACCAGCACGCTGATTGATCTGGGACTTATCGAAGATACATCAAAAATATGGTGGGATCTGCGTCCATCGCACGCCTTTCCGACACTCGAAGCCCGGATCTGTGACGTCTCGCCTCGGATGGATGATACCCTGACGTTGGCGGCTTTAGTGCAGGCGCTCTCTCGGATGATTTGGCGCGATCTATCGAAAGATGCGGCGCAACCTGATCCCCTCATCGTGACCGAGAACCGCTGGCGCGCCCAACGCCATGGCGTGACTGAAGGGCTGATTGCAGGCAAGCCACTGCGGATCGTGCCGATGTCCGAATTGATCGATAAGACCCTGACCCGGATCGCCCCCGACACCACCGTTTTAAACAGCAGCGCCTGTGCCGCACGCGCGAAAGATATTGTGTCGCAAGGAAACAGCGCGACACGGCAGCGGCAGGTTCGGGATGCAGCAATCGCTCAGGGCGCAACGCAGAAAGAGGCATTGCAGTCTGTTGTCACATCATTGATCGCAGAATTTCACCCGTGACACCCTAACGCGATGGGTCAACTTATGAAAAATCCGCGCGGCCAGAGGGATGAACCGCGCGGTACAATCGGGCCGCAGGCGAATATCACCTAAAAGCCTTGGGGGGAGTGCGGTGCGCTTCAGCCTGCAATGCAGATGCTGGCGGGCATCTTGGGCAGTGTCACCTTGACCTTGCGATCTTCGTTTTCCAGCCGACGGGAAATCATCGCCTGACGACGCAGGCCCCGTTCCCACGGCATCTTGGTGGTGCAGGCCTCAGCCTCGGCGATCATATTGGTCATAAAGCGTTTTTGCGTATTCATTGGGTCGATCCTCTGTGTGTTTCGGTCGCTGCCTTGCAGCAGATCATGACAACACTTTCGCCGTTGGCTTGGGCGGGAATGGGGCGGATCACAATTTTTTTTTCGCAATAAACGCAGCATGATGAACGGGATTGCGGCATCATTGTCGCGCCTGTGGAAACACTCAGCTTTCAGTGGTTTTGAGCCATATGACGTACCAATGACATCCAATACCGCTGCATTGTTTCTGTAATGATGGCTGCAATACGACGAAGCACCGCCGCATTCACGCCTTTTTATAGGGTGATCGCGGCGATCAGACGTCCGTAGTCGGGATCCTTGGCATGAACCGACCGCCGATAAGAAAAGAATCGCGTAGGATCACTATAGGTGCAATGCCGCGTCCAATCTGCCTGTCCTACACCCGCACGCGCAAGGCGGTGCAATCCATAGGCTGGTAGATCGAAGTGTAGTCGGTCGCCCTGCCCCTGCACAAAGAACCGCGCCGAACCGGCATCCTGCGCTAGAAAACGGTCACGAAACTCTGGCCCAACTTCGTAGGCGCGCTGACTGATCGTGGGCCCAATAACGGCAGCGATATCCGCACGCTTGGCACCCAACGCCTCCATCCCGGCAACGGTGTTGTCGATAACGCCGGACAGCGCGCCTTGCCATCCGGCGTGGCAGGCCCCGATGACACCGGCTGTGTGGTCGGCGAACAAAATCGGCTGACAATCGGCAGTCAGCACCGACAGCGCCAGCCCCGGCGTCGCCGTGACAAGGCCGTCAGCTTTGCGTTTTTCGATGAAGGGCGCGTCAACAGCGACCACGTCAGCCGAATGAACCTGATGAACCCCAGTCAAACCTTCGGACGCAACCTCCATCGCGGCAGCGACCCGATTGCGGTTGATCGCCACGATATCGGACTGGTCACTGCTGCCCGCCCCGCAATTCAGCCCAGCGAAAACACCGGACGATGCCCCACCAATCCGGCTGAAAAAACCGTGACGAATAGGAGCCAGCGTAGGGGCGGTGATGATATCAAGCGTCATGAAGTCAGTCCCGGTAGGGGCGGTGCGCCGTCGGGATAAATCCCGATTACCTTGAAGTGGTCGCCCATCTGGGTGGGGTGGGTCAAGCGCCTATGCGCAGCAATATGCGCCGCTAACGCCGCCCCTTTCAGCCGGGCGGCCAAGGTTTGCGCCCTTTGCGTGATCCCAAGGCGGTCCAGAAACACACCTTGCGGGGTCAGCCGCGTGTGATTCGCGGGCGCTGTTGCGGCGGCCAAGGCAGCAAAATCCACATGTGCAGTCAAATCTGCATGGCCGGGGGTTTCTAGCGGATCGGTAACTGTATGGTTCTTTACCGCCTGAAAGGTATCGCCAAGCGACGTCCAATCGCCGTAGTCGATAACGATGGCGGCGCCCCCCTGCGACGCGATCCGCGCACCAATGATGCCAGCGATGGCGGGCAAAGCAGGGCAAATTTCCACGATGTCGCCATCGCGTGTATCGCTCAGCCGATGCGACAGGGCAGCAAGCGGGGTGGCCGTCGTCAGGCCAAGCGTCAGCGCCTGATCCGAAAGCCCAACAACGCGCTCGCGCCAGCCGCTGCCGTCACGCTGGAATTGCCGGATCGGCAGGGCGTCAAAGAATTCATTTGCAACGAAAAACAGCGGCAAAGCAGGCAGTTGATCGAACCGGTCCAGCCAGATTGCATCAGGGACAAGCTTTGCCTGTGCCGCCCGCAAAGTTGGCGACGCCTCTATCAAATACACGCGGGCGGCTGCATGGAACCCCGGGACTCCCTTGGTCGCCCGCAAGATGTCAGCCATGAGCGTACCCCGCCCCGGCCCTGCTTCGGCTAGCGCAATTGCGACGGGCGAACCCTGATCGATCCAAGCTTGCGCTAGGCATAATCCGATCATTTCTCCGAACATCTGGCTGATTTCGGGTGCAGTGATGAAATCACCTGCCGCGCCAAAGGGGTCGCGGGTGGCATAATAACCGTGGACAGGATCCAGCAGGCAGGCGGCCATATAGTCGGCCAATGTCATCGGGCCATTGTGGGCGATCCGCGCCCGCAACTAATCCGCCAGCGTCACCGGCGGCGCGACAGCACGATCAGGCTGATCCCGAAAATGAACATCGGCAGCGAAAGGCATTGCCCCATCGTCAAGCCCCAGTTGCCGAAATCCAAAGCCCAGCCTAGCGGATTATCGGTGCCGCGAAACTGTGCGTCAGGCTGACGCACGAATTCTAGCATGAACCGCGCAAAGGCATAACCTACGCAAAATACGCCTGTAATAAACCACGGAAAACGCAGCCCGCCGCGTCGGTAAACGAGGAACAGCAAAAGCCCCCCAAGCACCAATCCTTCCAACGCAGATTCGTAAAGCTGGCTGGGATGGCGGGTGCAAATGCCGATCACGTCAGGGCAGTCCTGCGCGGCTGCAGAAGGGAATGCGACGCCCCACGGCATGTCCGTTGGTCTTCCCCACAGCTCATCGTTGATGAAATTCGCGATACGAACCAGCAAGATCGCTGGTGTCGCGGCCAGGCAAGTCACGTCTGCCATTGACCCGAAAGACACTTTGTTGCGCCGCGCGAACAGAAAGACAGCCAAAACGACGCCAAGGAAACCGCCGTGGAATGACATGCCCCCGGTCCAGATCGCGGGAATCTCTAACGGGTGGGCAAGGTAATAACCGGGCTGGTAGAATAGACAGTATCCCAGACGTCCACCAGCGATCACGCCGACGACAATATAGGTCAGGTAATCCTCTAAGCGCGCGGGGGCGATAGGAGGATCGTTACGCCACAGATCCGGCCGCTTTAGCGCTGCCGCAATCATGCGATACCCAATGGCGATGCCCACGATATAAGCTACCGCATACCAGCGCAGGGCAAAGGTCATGCCAAAAAGGGTGACCGAGAAAATCTCGGGCGAGATGTCGGGGAAAGGAATGGCTGCCAGCATGACGCCATTCCTGTGACGCGGCACAGGTGAAGTCAACCACCCGCTTGCCGGACGCGCGACGCACCCCCATATAGAAGATGAACGGGGGGCCTACCCCGCAACCGGATGGAGAAACCCGATGCAACCCAAGGGTAAGATTTTTGACGACCTGAGCAGCTTGATGACGAACGCGATGGGCGTGGCCCAAGGCGCACGCGACGAAGCAGGCAATGCGATGAAATCCATGCTTGATCGCTGGCTGGCCGACCGTGACTTCGTCACCCGTGAAGAGTTCGACGCGGTTCGTACAATGGCCCAAAAAGCCCGTGAAGAAAACGCCGCCTTGTCGGCCCGCATCGCGACACTTGAGGCCAAAAGCTAAGACAGACGTCATTTCGACAATAAAAGGCCCTAACCAGATCGTTGGGGCCTTATTCGTTGTAGCAAGCCGACCGCCCCTGTCCCGCCTCCCCCTCTCTTGTTCGCGAAATACTCCTGCCGGAGGCTTCGCTTGTCCAAGGCAAAGCGCACGTCAGTCCTGCCCAAAGATTATACCGGTCAGGCTGAGCCCGCGATCAAACTGACCGCTTTGCAAGAAGGCCAGCACTTGCGCCATCACAAGCGGGTTGTTCATCATGAAGGTATGAGTGACCGGCAAGATGATATGATCCTGCATGCCAGCCAGCTTTGTACTGGCGACACTGACTTTGCCATCGTCGCCACCATCAATGACCGAGGAATACACCGGGTTCAGGCTGCGTGATCCTGCGATCACACCAAGTTCATAGCCCTCTGCGTCGGGTAATTCATTTGGAAAGCTATCGGGATCGGTGCCAAGTTGCATGCCTGCGGGGCCATTGATCCACTGAAAAGGCTCCCAATCGCCAAACACGTCGACAAGGTCAGAGCCTTCGTTTGGTGGCGCCAGCATTACGACGCGGCCCAAATTAGCGGGATGATTCTTGGCAAGATAGGCCCTGATCAAAATACCGCCCATCGAATGGGTCACGACGTTCACCCGGCGTTTGCCGCAGGCGGCGATATCCTGCCCAACATTTTCGGCGACAAGCCTTTGAATCGGTTCTTCGGTCGACGGATAGCCACGATTAACGACGTAGTATCCCTTGCTTTCAAGATAAAGTTGCATGGGGGTCAGGCTGATTTCGCTTCGCGCCAGACCGTGCAACAAAACAACACATTCTTCGGACTGGGCGACGACCGGACCGCCGCGCGAACAGGCAGCAAGAAGTATCAACAAGGTAAAGGTCAGGCGTATCATGGCGACACAAATAGCACCGGACGCGGCCGCGCCTAGCCCTGCCGCGTCCTTGGCTTGCACAAATTGGCGGCACCGGGCAGGATCGCGCGATGACCCGCCCAACCCGCCTCGCTGTCCGCGCCGTCATCCTGCACGAAGGACGCTTGCTGCTGGTTAATGCGTACGCGGGCCGCACGGATCTATGGTGCGCCCCCGGTGGTGGGGTCGAACCTCATGCCAGTTTGCATGATAATCTGTGCCGAGAGTTGCAGGAAGAAACCGGGCTGACCGTGACGGTCGGTGCCGTGTGCCTTGTGAACGAATTTCACGATCCAGAGCGTGATTTCCATCAGATCGACATCTACTTTCGCTGCAACGTCCTGAATCCAGCCATCGCTGAAGGATGGAAAGACCCAGAGGGGATCGTGACGCACCGACGCTGGGTCACACGGTCCGAACTTTTAGGATTACGCGTCAAACCGGATTCGTTGGCAACCGTAGCGTGGCAGGATGACGGTGCAATCGCTTATGATCCGCTAGAGCCGATCTTGCGCTGACGAAGCACCGACAGCGCAATTCCACCCAGCACAAGACTGGCGGCAACAACGATTCGAGGGGTAAGCGGCTCGGACAACAGGACGATCCCCGCCACAACCGCGATAACAGGCACGCTTAGCTGCGCAATAGCCGCAATTGTTACTGCCAAATCAGGCAGCACGCGGTACCAAAGCGCGTAGCCAAGGCCAGAGGTCACAGCACCGGCTAGTACGGCAACTAGAACGCCCGCGACCGGTAAGGGGCCCAGTTCACCGCGCAGGGCAACGGCAGACACCATCAGTGGAAGGCACAACACAAAATTGGCGGTCGTGGCCGCGGTCGCATCACGCTCTGATTGCCCCAGCAAGGTATAGACCGCCCATCCGGCCCCCGCGCAGATCATTGCCAACGCGCCCGACGCATCCACGCGTACTGCACCCGCCGGCCACAGCAGAACTGCTAATCCAGCCAATGCTACACCCATGCCAGCCCAGCGCAATGGCGGCACCGACTGCCCCCGCCAGACAGCGGTCGCAAACATCACGCCCTGCACGGTTGCGAACAGGATCAGTGCGCCAAGACCCGCAGGCAGGCTTTGATAGGCCCAAGAAAAGCCGATCATGTAGATTGCCAGCGTCCCTGCCCCAGCCCAACGACGCGCGCCGCGCAATGGCAGATTCCTTGCCGACGTCAGGACCAACAGCATTATCGCACCGGCCAAAACGCGCAACGCACCAAAACTTAGGGGATCCATGCCATATCCCGCCACGCCGACGCGATTAAGGATAGAGTTGCCTGCAAAGGCGCACATGACGATGAAAACAGTTACGGCCAAGCGCATTAATCAAAGGCCGCCGGGTAACGCAAAGCGACCTGTGGCGCACTATCGCCAACACCGGCAAGCAAGGTGTTCTTGATTGGATAGGGCGATGTCAGGCGCTTAGCTAAGGACCCGGAAAAACCTGCCTTTTCGTAAAACGAAGGCTCGCCCAGCACCACAATGGGTGACGCGGTCTGGGTTGCCCAAGAGGCCAACTGGGCGACCAACCGACGGCCGTGACCACGCCCTTGCCAATCGGGTGCGATGGCAACAGGGGCCAAGCACAGCCAATCCGACGGGGCCACCATTGCCGATAACGCGTAATATCCGATGACGCCGTCACCCAAAGGGATGACCTGTTCACCACGCATTGCGCCGGTGCGTCGCAGGTCATGAACTAATGCTACTTCTGCGGTTCCACCAAAGGCCGCAGTCAACAGCGCGTCGATGGCAGGCAGATCAGAAGCACTGGCGGGGCGGATGAAACCGGGAAATTGCATACCCTTTTCATGACCCGCGCGTGCCGATTTGCCCAGCCCCAAGACAGAAGAGATATCCATGTTCTGCGATAAAGCCCCACACAAGCGAGGGGCGTTAGAAAACGTAATCGGCGTTGTTGGGCAAAAAAGTACAAGAAAGGCCTGCGGATCAATCCGCAGGCCTTAATTTTGAACCAATATTATACGGTTCAGACGATGGGCTGAAGATCAGGGATGAAGCGTCTAAATGCCCTCCCCTTGATCCGAAGCGGTCGGGGCGCTGTCGCGCGCCCCGCGCCGTTTCTTACATCATGCCGCCCATGCCGC
Source organism: Loktanella sp. (assembly GCA_024635625.1). Classification (GTDB taxonomy): domain Bacteria; phylum Pseudomonadota; class Alphaproteobacteria; order Rhodobacterales; family Rhodobacteraceae; genus Loktanella. Next base: position 9,059 of record JAGXIQ010000158.1, read on the forward strand.
CCATGCCGCCCATGTCACCCATGCCGCCGCCGTTGCCGCCATCCTTCGAAGGACGATCTGCAACCATGGCTTCGGTGGTGATCAGCAGGCCAGCAACAGAAGCTGCGTCCTGCAGTGCGGTGCGCACGACTTTCGCGGGGTCGATAACGCCGAACTTGAACATGTCGCCATATTCTTCGGTCTGCGCATTGAAGCCGAAGGCTAGATCGTTGCTTTCGCGGATCTTGCCAGCAACAACCGAACCGTCAACGCCGGAGTTTTCGGCGATCTGACGCAGCGGTGCTTCCAGCGCCTTGCGGATGATCGAGATGCCAACGTCCTGATCAGAGTTCGCACCCTTCAGACCGTCAAGCGCCTTGCCAGCTTGGACCAGAGCAACACCGCCGCCAACTACAACACCCTCTTGTACAGCAGCGCGAGTCGCGTTCAGTGCGTCGTCGACGCGATCTTTACGCTCTTTCACTTCCACTTCGGACATGCCGCCGACGCGGATGACAGCAACACCACCGGCCAGCTTGGCCACGCGCTCTTGCAGCTTCTCTTTGTCGTAGTCGGACGTGGTCTCTTCGATCTGGCCGCGGATCTGGTTGACCCGTGCTTCGATCTCGGCCTTTTCGCCAGCACCGTCGATGATGGTGGTGGTGTCCTTCGTGATCGTGACGCGCTTGGCAGAGCCCAACATGTCGATGGTCACGTTTTCCAGCTTCATACCGAGGTCTTCGGAGATCACTTGACCGCCTGTAAGGATCGCGATGTCCTGCAGCATGGCCTTGCGACGATCACCAAAGCCCGGTGCCTTAACGGCAGCGATCTTCAGGCCGCCACGCAGCTTGTTGACGACCAGCGTGGCCAAAGCCTCGCCTTCGACGTCTTCCGAGATGATCAGCAGCGGCTTACCGGACTGGATGACGGTCTCGAGCAAGGGAACCATTGGCTGCAGCGAGGACAGCTTCTTCTCGTGCAGCAGGATGATGGCATCCTCCAACTCGACGGTCATTTTTTCAGTGTTGGTCACGAAATATGGTGACAGGTAGCCACGGTCGAACTGCATACCTTCGACAACATCCGTCTCAGTCTCGAGGCCTTTGTTTTCTTCGACGGTGATGACACCCTCGTTGCCGACTTTCTGCATTGCGTCGGCGATCTGACGACCGATTTCAGCTTCGCCGTTGGCGGAAATTGTGCCGACCTGTGCAACTTCGTCGCTGTCGGTCACGTCACGAGCAGCGGCCTTGATGGCCTCGACCACTTTGGTCGTGGCCATGTCGATGCCGCGCTTCAGGTCCATCGGGTTCATGCCCGCGGCAACTGATTTCATCCCTTCGCGGATGATCGCTGCGGCCAGAACGGTTGCTGTCGTCGTACCGTCACCGGCTTCATCATTGGTACGCTGGGCCACTTCCTTGACCATCTGTGCGCCCATGTTCTCGAAATGGTCTTCTAGTTCGATCTCTTTGGCGACAGTCACACCATCCTTGGTTATGCGCGGTGCGCCGAAGGACTTGTCCAGGACGACGTTACGACCCTTTGGGCCGAGCGTCACCTTGACGGCGTCTGCGAGGATGTTCACGCCGCGCAGCATGCGATTGCGGGCGTCGGTGCCGAATTTGACGTCTTTAGCTGCCATTTTCATGTGCTCCTAAAAATTTGTATTGTGGTGGAAAAGCGTCGGGCGTTGCCACCCGCCAAGGCATTACATGATGCCGAGGATGTCGCTTTCCTTCATGATCAGCAGGTCTTCGCCATCAAGCTTGACCTCGGTGCCGGACCACTTGCCGAACAGAATCTTGTCGCCAGCCTTAACGGCCATTTCGATCAACTCGCCGTTGTCCTTACGGGCGCCGGTGCCGACGGAAACGATTTCGCCTTCGGCTGGCTTTTCTTTGGCGGAGTCAGGAATGATCAGACCGCCCTTGGTCTTGTCTTCGCCTTCGATGCGACGGACCAGCACGCGGTCGTGCAGAGGTTTGAATGCCATCTTGTGAACCTTCCT
>JAGXIQ010000159.1 GCA_024635625.1 Loktanella sp.
GATCGGGATCACAACTTCGTCGAGATGCCACTTGTCCGCGGCACTTGGCCGATCGCGACGAATACAGTCGGCGAAATGCGCGCCGAAACGATTGACCCAAAGCCGGATTGTTTCCCGGCTTACAATCACGCCACGCTCGGCAAACAGATCCTCGACATCTGCCGTGCTCAGCGCGAACTGATGATAAGCCCAGACCGAGTATGCGATGATTTCAAGAGGGTAGCGAAAGCCCTTCAGGCGCGGCATTGACGCTGGTATTTTCATGTTCCACCCCGTGGCCAAATCGGTGGGGCCAAACAACTTGGCAATGCCGGACAGCTTCATTGTCCAAGCCATGACTTGTTCGAATAAGTCTGCCAGCACCCTTAGAAACGCCAAGATGACGCTGGCGGGGTTGATCTACGTCAATGATGTCGCTGTGAGACGGTGATATAGTCGGTATGCGATCCGGTGCGTGCCATTTCTCCCGCATTAGTTGTGCAGCGCCGAGTCAAACAAGCACATCGCAGTGGGACGGACGAAAAGCCGTCTTTGGGAGCCTATCGAACGCCTAATTACTTGGCCAGCCAATGCCTATGCCATTGATATTTCGTATTAGTATTGCTGTCTACGAAAATGGCGCACCGACCCCGGGAGTATTGATGCAAGGAGCCGCGATATCTAATCGAAACCGTCAATGGGAAAGGAATCACCTGTGACCCAGCCGATCACGCGCCTGAAAACGATCATCATTCCCGCTGCTGGCAAGGGTAGCAGAATGCTTCCTGCAACCCAGGTAACGGCGAAGGAGCTGTTGCCTGTTTATGACCGCCCGGTCATCCAGTTTGCCATCGACGAGGCCATCGAAGCCGGTGCCGAGCGGATCATCGTCGTCGTCTGTGACTCAAAACCTGCGATTCGCGAATTTCTTGGCGATACTGCTATCGCATCGACCGGAATGGCCGCCGGAACGCCCGCCGAAATCGTCTATGTGAACCAGAAAGAACCCTTGGGGCTTGGCCATGCGGTCTTGTGCTGCAAGGGCATGACCCTGCCCGGACCATTTGGCGTCATCCTGCCGGATGACATCATCTTGGGCCGCAGTTGCATGTCTGAAATGGCCAGAAGCCATCGGGAAGGCCAAATGATCGCGGCGATGAAAGTGCCTGAAGAGGACACGTGCAAGTACGGCATATTCACTTTCTGCGGCCCGGTAAGCGGCATCTGTATTCCGGTGAATGGGATTGTGGAAAAGCCGCCGCGCGGCCAGGCGCCGTCGTCGATTGCCGCGGTCGGGCGCTATATTCTGCAGCCGATGATTTTTGAGATTCTAGGCCAAACGCCCAAAGGTGCCGGCGGCGAAGTACAGTTGACTGACGCAATTGCCATCGCGACCCGGTCTGTGCCGCTGACGGCGTTCCAGTTTTCCGGTGTCCGCTATGATTGCGGCACGCATGACGGCCTGCTTGCGGCCGCGATTGCCCGCCAGGCGTCCCTGAAAGCGGTTCGGATGAACGCGCCGTTGTTCATCGCTCGCCCCTCGGCGAGATTCGACAGAAACAGTAAAGCCCACGGCAAGGACTCTGCGGGGTCGTTGCATGAGCCCGCGAGCCGCGTACTTCGAGGGCCGAAGTGATGTTTACGGGAAGGTGTAGCGGTAAACGACCCTGATCTTTTGCTTAGGTCGCGCGACGAAGGAACGGATTTTTGACGCCTCGGTCACTGCCATGACATGAAAGGACGAAACAATGGACTGGAAGCAAATAGAAACCAAATGGGCCGCAATGGCCCGGCGCTGCCGCGCTGATGTGAACTGCGGAAAGGTCGATGACGACGTGGTTGTGCTTCGGCGTGTGAACAAGACAGAAGTGTCCAAGCACGTCACTGTCCAACAGATCGCGACAGCAGGTATCGAGGCGCCGCAGGAACGTGATCCAGCGTCAACGCATTGAGCTTTAGAAAGGTCTTGGCCAAAGCTGCTTGGGCACGTCCTTGGATTTCCGCCCCAAGAAGCACGGATGTGTGGCAGGATGGATCGCCGATCAGAGCTGATCTGTTCGGCACGGAGCGGCTTGAGCATCACGCGCAGACCCTGGCCGAAGCGCAACGGGTTGGCACAGCGCCAGAGCGACCGATACGGCGTCTGGACGCGCGCGTTAGAGAAAACGCCAGGGTTCTGCTCGATGCCTACCGAACCTGCGCAGAAGCCGTGCAAGCCGGAGAGTCGATCACGCCTGCTGCCGAATGGCTATTGGACAATTTTCACCTCGTCGAAGAGCAGTTGCACCAGATCCGCGAAGATCTGCCGCCGGGATATTACCGTCAGCTGCCAAAACTGGCCGACGGCCCCTTTGCAGGGTATCCGTGCGTTTTGGGGCTTGCATGGGCCTATGTGGCGCACACCGACAGTCTCATTTCGGGCCCGGTGTTAAGCCGGTTTGTGCGCGCCTATCAGCAGGTGCAGCCGCTGATGATCGGCGAGATGTGGGCGGTAGCGATCACCCTGCGCATCGTGCTGATCGAGAACATGCGCCGCCTTGCGTTGCAGATCGTTGGCGGACACGCGCAGCGCCAACAGGCCGATGAGATCGTGGACGCCGTATTGGCGACCGAACGAACGTCGGGCCAATCGCAGCTTGCGGCGATGCAAGCTGCCGTCGCCCCATTTGAAACCGTGCACATGCCCGAGATTATCGCCGCTCAGATCGCAAAGCGTTTGCGCGGGCGCGACCCGGTGCAGACTCCACTTTACGTTTGGCTTGAGGATCGGCTTTGCCGACAGGGCACGACGATCGAAGATGTTGTCGCTCGCTCGCAACTGCGGCTTTCTGCGTCGAACGTCACGATGCGCAATATCGTCACATCGATGCGGCTGGTGTCCGAGATGGACTGGGCCGATTTCTTTGAAGAGGTCAGCCTGATCGACGCGCGCCTCAGCAACGCTTCGGCGTTTGCGACAATGGATTTCGCGACGCGCAACCGGTATCGCACGGCCATCGAAACGGTGGCGCGCGGGACGGACAAGACCGAGCTTGAGGTCACCGGCGCAAGCCTCGCGCTGGCGGCGTCCGGCGTGGCCCCGCATACCCGCGATCCAGGATATTGGCTGATCGGTGCCGGGCGGACCGCGCTCGAAGCCAAGCTGGGCTTCAGACGATCGCTGCGCCTGCGCCTTTACCGATGGATTGCTCAATTTGGTCTGCCGGGGTATTTGGGCGCGATTGCTACTCTGTCGGTCGTGATCCTTGGCGTCGGCCTTTCGCTTGCACAGGCAGAGGGTGCGGGCATTTGGGCGATTGCCGTTCTGGCGATCACCGGATTGGCCAGTGCCGTCGATGCGGGCATGGCGATTGTCAATCTGATCTCGACCCGGGTCGTAGCGCCAAAGCCCCTGCCGGCGCTTGACCTCACCTCAAGCATTCCGGCGCATTTGCGCACCCTCGTTGCGGTGCCGGTGCTGCTGCATGACACGCAAGAACTCCTCGCACAGATCGAGAGGCTGGAGGTTCATCATCTGTCAAGTACCGGCGGCGCGCTGCATTTCGCACTTTTATCCGATGCGCCAGATGCCCCGTCGCAAAGTTCCGCGCAGGACACTGCTTTGGTGGCCACGGCCTTGTCGGCGATTGCGGACCTGAACACGCGCTATCCGTCCGACCACGGCCCGCTCTTCTATTTCCTGCATCGTGGCCGCCAGTGGAATCCCAGCGAAGGCGTCTGGATGGGGTGGGAAAGAAAGCGCGGGAAACTGACCGAGTTGAATCGGCTGTTGCGTGGGGCCACCGACACCAGTTTCGATGTTCAGTCCAGTCCGGTGCCGCAGGACATCCGATATGTCATCACGTTGGATGCTGATACACGCCTTCTGCACGGAACGGTGCACCAGATGATCGGCAAGATGGCGCATCCGCTGAACCGGCCGCGGTTCGATGACGCGGCTGATCGGGTGACGGGTGGCTACGGCCTGCTTCAGCCGCGTGTGACCACTGACCTTCCGCTGGGTGCGGACGGGTCGTTCTATCAAAGGATATTTTCCAGCCACGGCGGGATTGATCCTTATGTCACTGCGACGTCGGATTTGTACCAGGACCTGTTCCAAGAGGGGTCCTATACCGGCAAGGGCATCTATGATGTCGACGCATTCATGGCCGCGCTGGCTGGTCGCGTCCCAGAAAACACCATGCTGAGCCATGACCTTTTCGAAGGCGTGTTCGCCCGCGCGGCGCTGGCATCGGATATCGAGGTCGTAGAGGATTTTCCAAGCCGATACGACGTGGACAACCGCCGCCGCCAACGTTGGGCGCGCGGAGATTGGCAGCTTTTGCCGTGGCTTTTTGGGAAACCGGGCCGAGATAAAGACGGCATTCCGGCGCTTGGTCGCTGGAAAATGATCGACAATCTGCGCCGATCATTGCTGGCGCCCATGGCGATGCTGACCCTTGTTGCGGGGTGGATGATGCCGCCTGCCGTCGCGCTGATTTGGACGACATGGACAGTCGGCCTGCTGGCCCTTCCGCGTCTGTTGCCCCTTCCCTTTGGCCTTTTGCCCGAAAGCACCGGCGTCACTCGACGCAGTCATTTCGCGGCACTGGCCAATGACGTGCAGATCGCCCTTGGGCAGATTGCCCTGACGATGATCTTTTTGGCCGATACCGCGACCGTCATGATGGACGCCATTTCGCGAACGATCTGGCGACTGACCGTGTCCCGGCGGCATCTCTTGGAATGGCTGACGGCGGCCCACGCAGGGGGCAGCGCGATGCCATCGGTGATCGGCCAATATCGGCAGATGGCACCCGGTGTGATCGTCGGGCTTAGCACCTGCGCGGTCGCAGCCCGCGTCAACCCTGCCATGATCCCATGGCTTGTCCCGTTTGCACTGGCTTGGGCCACCGCGCCCGCGATGGCGCGTTTCGTCAGCCTGCCCCGCGTCGCGAGACGCTCAGCTCAATTGTCCGACACTCAATCGCGTACGTTGCGCCTGATTGCCCGTCGGACATGGCGCTATTTCGAAACCTTTGTGACGGCCCAGGAAAATTTCCTGCCGCCGGACAACTTTCAGGAAACGCCAAGGCCCGCCATTGCCACCCGCACATCGCCCACCAACATCGGGCTTTATCTGTTGTCGACGGTTGTTGCGCGGGACATGGCGTGGATTGGGCAGACGGCGGCGCTGCACCGCCTGAAAGACACCTTGCAGACAATCCAGAAGATGCCGCGCTGGCGCGGGCACGTCTACAACTGGCATGACACGCGCGATTTGCGGGTTCTTGAACCGGCCTATGTGTCGACGGTGGACAGCGGCAATCTGGCCGGACACCTGATTGCTGTCGCACAAGCCTGTCGCGAATGGCAGACGGTTCCCGTACCACAGCCCACCGTGCGCCAGTCACTTTGCGACACGATCGCCTTGGCGCAAGAGGCGTTGCGCGCTGCACCCGGAAGCGTCGTACTTGGGCAAGTGCTGGACAGGCTTGCCGTTGCGGCAAAGACAGACGCGACCGCATTGGCCAGCCTGACCGTTGAAACGACAGCAGCGCGTGATATGGCGCTGGCGCTGGCGGGCGACCATACGGATGTCGTATTCTGGACGGGCGCACTAAACCAAAGTCTTCAGGACTACCTTGCCGATCAGGCAACACTGTCCGATGCCGCCCTTCTGGCCGAGGTCGAAAAGATGGCATACACCATCGCGATCGAGATGGACTTTGCCTTTTTGCTAGAGCCGGACAAGAAGCTGCTGTCTATCGGCTTTTCGATGACCACCAACCGGCTTGACGCGAACTGCTATGATCTTTTGGCGTCAGAGGCGCGGCTGGCCAGCCTTTTCGCCATCGCCAAGGGCGATGTGGACACCCGCCACTGGTTCCGGCTGGGCCGATCCGCGACGCCGGTGGGTGCGGGATCGGCGCTGATTTCCTGGTCGGGCAGCATGTTTGAATACCTCATGCCATCCTTGGTTATGCGCGCGCCCGTGGGGTCGATGCTGGAACAGACAAATCGACTCGTCGTCACCTGCCAGCGCACCTATGGCGCGTTGATTGGACTGCCGTGGGGAATTTCGGAA
>JAGXIQ010000160.1 GCA_024635625.1 Loktanella sp.
GTGGGACGTCGAATGGGAGGGCGCACTATGGCCGATACGATTACTTTTAAACTGGACGGTGAAACCGTGCAGGCGGCTTCCGGCCAGACGATCTGGGAGGTCGCAAATGGCCGTGGTCTGGTGATCCCGCACCTATGCTTTAAGGATGCTGCCAGCTATCGCCCTGATGGCAACTGCCGCGCCTGCATGGTCGCGATCAATGGCGAGCGAGTGTTGGCCGCGTCCTGCCTACGTACCCCAACCGAAGGCATGGTCGTTACCACCGACCAGCCGCGCGAGGTGAAGGCTCGTAAAATGGTGATGGAATTGCTTGTTGCGGATCAACCCGCGCACGACGTCGCCCATGACAAATCCAGCCACCTTCATGACATGGCCGCGATGGAAGGCATCACAGCCAGCCGGTTCCCGCCAAAACACCCGAACCGCGTACCATTGCTAGACGACAGCCATGTCGCGATGCGGGTGAACCTCGACGCTTGCATTCAATGTAACCTGTGCGTCCGCGCGTGTCGCGAAGTGCAAGTGAATGACGTCATTGGCATGGCCTACAGGGGGCACGATGCCTATCCAGTCTTCGACATGGATGACCCGATGGGCGGTAGTTCCTGCGTGGCCTGTGGCGAATGCGTCCAGGCCTGCCCAACTGGGGCATTGATGGAGGCGAGCGTCCTCGACGCAGCGCAAGTCGGCGACAGCGCGGATTTCGATGAAGAGGTTGCGAGCGTCTGTCCGTTTTGTGGTGTCGGCTGTCAGATCAGCCTCAAGGTCAAGGATGGCAAGATCAAGTATGTCGACGGGCTGAACGGTCCGGCGAACGAGGGGCGGCTGTGCGTCAAGGGTCGCTTTGGCTTTGACTATATCCACCATGCCCACCGCCTGTCCAAGCCGCTGATCCGCCGCGACGACGCGCCTGCCAAGGGGCTGAATGTCGATCCGGGCAACTGGGGCTCAGTGTTCCGCGAGGCGACGTGGGAGGAGGCCGTTGCGAAGGCCGCAGGGGGTCTGGGTCAATTGCGCGATACCGAAGGCGGCCCGTCTGTCGCGGGCTTTGGCAGCGCGAAATGTACTAACGAGGAAGCCTACCTATTTCAAAAGCTGATCCGGCAGGGGTTCGGGCACAACAATGTCGACCACTGCACCCGGCTTTGTCACGCTTCTTCTGTTTCTGCCTTGATGGAAAATGTTGGGTCTGGCGCTGTCACCGCGACCTTTAACGAGATCGAGAATGCCGACGTCGCCATCGTCATTGGTGCCAACCCAATCGAGAACCATCCCGTCGCCGCAACCTACTTCAAACAGTTTACGAAGCGCGGCGGTAAGCTGATCGTCATGGACCCGCGTGGACAGGCGCTTAAGCGGTTTGCATCCCACATGTTGCAATTCAAGCCCGGCACAGACGTCGCCATGCTGAACGCGATCTGCCACGTCATTGCCGACGAAGACCTGTACGACCGCCAGTATATCGACGGCTACACAGAGGGATGGGAGGCCGAGAAGGCGCACCTGAAGGGCTTTGATCCAGAACGTATGGCCGCAGTTTGCGGTATCGACGCAGAGACGCTGCGCGACGTCGCCCGCACTTTTGCCGGTGCAAAATCCGCCATGATTTTCTGGGGTATGGGTGTCAGCCAGCATACTTACGGCACTGACAACGCTCGCTGTCTGATCAGCCTTGCGCTTATGACGGGGCAGATCGGGCGTCCCGGTACCGGCCTGCATCCGCTACGCGGGCAGAATAACGTGCAGGGCGCGTCTGACGCCGGCATGATTCCGATGTTCCTGCCTGACTACCAGTCCGTCACAAGCACAGAAATTCGCGCAAACTTTGAAGCGATCTGGGGGGGCGAGGCGATTAACCCCAAACCGGGTCTGACAGTGACCGAGATTTTGGACGCCGTGCATGACGGCCAAATCAAGGGCATGTACATTCTGGGAGAGAACCCCGCGATGTCAGACCCTGACCTTGATCACGCGCGCGCCGCACTGGCTAAGCTTGATTGCCTTGTCGTGCAGGACATCTTTTTGACGGAAACTGCGAATTTTGCCGACGTGGTTTTGCCAGCCAGCGCCTTTGCGGAAAAGTCGGGCACGGTGACCAACACCAACCGACAAGTTCAGATGGGGCGGCCTGCCGTTTCGCCACCGGGCGAGGCGCGCGAGGATTGGGCGATTATCGTTGATCTGGCACAGCGCCTTGGGCTTGACTGGAAATATAGCCATCCACGCGAAATCTATGTCGAAATGGCGCGCACCATGTCGTCACTTAATAACATCACGTGGGAAAGGCTGGAACATGAGGCTGTGACCTATCCTTCGCTGTCGCCTACCGATCCAGGTCAGCCGATCATGTTCGCCGATGGTTTTCCGCGGGAAACTGGACGAGCTAAGTTCACGCCAGCGAGTGTCATAGCCCCAGCCGAGGTGCCAGATGCAGACTATCCGATGATCCTGACGACGGGACGGCAATTGGAACATTGGCATACGGGGTCCATGACGCGCCGTGCGACCGTTCTTGACGCAGTAGAGCCTGAAGCGAACTGTTCCCTACACCCATCTACTCTTCGCAGATTGGGGTTGGAACCGGGTGGTTTTGTTACCCTGACCACGCGACGCGGTACTATAACCGTTATGGCGCGGGCGGACCGAGCAGTTTCCCCCGATATGGTGTTTTTGCCGTTTGCATATGTAGAGGCCGCCGCTAACCTACTGACTAACCCGGCCATTGATCCCTTTGGAAAAATACCGGAGTTCAAGTTTGCTGCCGTCCGTGTAGAGGCCGCAAAAATGCCGACTCTTGCCGAATGACAAGGGTCAGGTTCCATCACAATCAAGCGTGCATGTTGATTATTTTGAACACAGACACGTGAGAATTTTAAAATGCTTGTTTTTCAGCCGGTTAGTTGCGGCTAAAAATAGCGCATGTCGCAAAAAACATACAGCTGCGCAGATGGAACCTTAAATCCAGTGCAACCTCTCGAACTTTTCGAAGGTGGGGCGCATTTAACTCACAGGCCTCGCACTGCTGCGGGAGTACTAAAAAGGATTTTTTGTCATGACCAAGACTGTCAACATCTTCGTGGCCGCCGCAGCCGCTGCTACGATCGCCGGTGCCGCCACCGCGCAGACGACCACTTTCACCAACGAAGGCGCAGCAACTGACCAGTTTGACGACCTGCAAGAGCAGATCGCCGACGATGCAGAGCGTGACGTTGGCCGCTTTGGCAACGAAGGCCGCGTTGTTGGTTCCTATGGTTCGCTGGCACTGCGTGCCTCCGCTGCGAACGACGGCAACGGCCGTACCACAGTTGACGGCAATGGTGTGCAGACATCCCAGTCCGACGAATCATATGACGTTGGCGTTGGCCTGCGTTATGGCACGTTCGACGGCGTGAACGGCATCGATGCAACCGCGACTTATAACTACAGCGAAGTCAACGGCTTGGTAGATACCAAAGAGCTGCTGATGGGCGCCGACTACCGTCGCGATTTTGGCGCACGTTACTTCGGTTACGCAAAGCTGGACGCTGCGTTTGACGACGTGGCTGACGACACCGAGAACTACACCGACGTTTTCGTGGGTGCCGGTCTGGGTTACCGCATCCTGAACGATGCAACCAGCCAGTGGTCGATCCAGGCAGGTCCGGGCTACCGTTACACCGAATCCGTCGTCTACGGTGATCAGTCCGAAGCCGCTGCTTCGCTGTCTTCGAACTACTACCGTTCGCTGAGCGAGACCTCCTACGTCACCAACGACACTGACGTGATCTATTCCGATACTTCGACGCTGGTCACCAACGACTTGGCGCTGAACGTCGCGATGACGAACACACTGTCGCTGCGCACGTCGCTGACCACAGCATTCGACGATGCAACAGACGATAACTTCAGCGATGCGCAGAACACCCTCGGCGTTTCGGTCGTCTACAACTTCAACTAATACTTCGGATTGCATTCCCGGATATTGCTGAAGACGGGCGGTGGCGAAAGCCACCGCCCGATTGCGTTGATGGATCACGACACGCGTGTTTCAGATTAAATGAACGACCGTTCATAAAATATTTGACGGGACGGCGCTGACCTCTCAGTATGATCATAAGAGGTAGCGCGTGGAGGCGCTGCAGTGACGTTCCGGGCATACCCGGACGGGGGAGGAGAAACGTATGACACCAGTCGCGCCTGGCGCTGATGCCGTATCGATACCGCATCTGCTGGCCCGTAATGTGGCGCGGCATGGCGGCAAGGCGGCTTACCGCGAAAAGGAATTCGGGATCTGGCAAAGCTGGACCTGGACCCAAGCGGCTGAAGAGATTGACGCGCTGGCGCTGGGCCTGTTGGAAATGGGCGCTAACGTTGGCGATCATATCGCTATTTCTGGTCGAAATCGTCCCGCTCTTTACTGGGCTATGGTCGCCGCACAAAAACTGGGCTGCATACCCGTCCCCTTGTATCAAGAAGCCGCGGTCGAAGAGATTGCCTACGCCCTGGAACATTCCGGTGCGCGATTTGCAATCGCGGGCGATCAGGAACAGGTCGACAAGCTGACCGAGGCCCGTCAAGGCCTGACGGATCTGGAACAAATTATCTACCTGGATGGGCGCGGTCTACGCCGCTACGACCACGCTGCGATGACATCGTATGCTGAGGTGCAGGCCGCGGGACGCAAATCGTCCCTTCGGGCCGAAATGCAGGCCCGCACAGATGCTCGCACTTACGACGACACCTGCGTGATGCTCTATACCTCTGGTACGACGGGGCGCCCAAAAGGGGTCGTCCTGTCGAACCGCAACGTGATCGAGACATCCAAGAACTCTGCCACTTTCGATGATTTACGGGCCGGTGACGAGGTCTTGGCTTATTTGCCGATGGCTTGGGTCGGCGACTTCATCTTTTCCGTGGGTCAGGCAATGTGGACAGGGTTTTGCGTGAACTGTCCGGAAAGCGCCGACACCATGCTGACTGACCTGCGCGAAATTGGGCCGACCTATTACTTTGCGCCGCCCCGTGTGTTCGAGACGCAGTTGACTACCGTAATGATCCGGATGGAGGACGCGGGCCGCTTTAAGAAGGGCCTGTTTGACCATTATATGAAGATCGCACGCCGTGTTGGCCCCGCCCTACTGGACGGAAAATCGGTCGGGTTGTTGGATCGCCTACGCTATGCAATGGGAAGTCTGCTGGTCTATGGCCCACTGAAAAACACCTTGGGCCTGTCCCGGGTGCGTGTGGGCTATACCGCTGGCGAAGCGATCGGGCCCGAGATTTTCGATTTTTACCGTTCGCTTGGTATAAATCTGAAGCAACTGTACGGCCAAACAGAGGCCACGGTTTTCATCACCCAACAACCCGACGGCCAAGTTCGGTCCGACACCGTGGGCGTGCCCTCTCCGGGTGTGGAACTGCGGATCGCGGATAATGGCGAGGTCTACTACCGCTCTCCCGGCACGTTTGTAGAGTATTACAAAAACGCGGAAAGCACCGCGTCGACCAAGGACGCCGAGGGTTGGGTCGCCACGGGTGATGCGGGTTTCATTGAAGAGGGCACGGGACACCTGCGTATCATCGACAGGGCAAAGGACGTGGGCAAAATGGCCGACGGCGCGATGTTTGCACCCAAGTACGTCGAGAATAAGCTGAAGTTCTATCCCAACATCCTAGAGGCCGTCGTCTTCGGCGCGGGTCGCGATCGTTGCGTGGCTTTTATCAACATAGACCTTAATGCAGTCGGTAACTGGGCAGAACGTAAGAACATTGCCTATTCCAGCTATCAAGAGTTGTCGCAGCACCCGCAGGTCCTTGATCTGGTGGAAAGCCACGTCAATGCCGTGAACGAAAGCGTGGCGCAGGACCCTATGCTGGCAGCATGTCAAATTCACCGCTTTCTTGTACTGCACAAAGAACTTGATGCCGACGATGGAGAGATGACGCGCTCTCGCAAGGTGCGTCGTGCGGTCGTGGGTGACAAGTTCGCAGATCTGATCGCCGCTCTTTATGATGGATCGTCAGAGGTTTATACCGAAACCGAAGTCACCTACGAGGACGGCCGCAAGGGCGCCATCAAGGCGACGCTTGCGATCCGCGACGCCAAAGTCGTTAGTGCCACGCGAATGGCTGCGGAATGATGGGCGTGCTGCCAAGCAGTCTGCAAGGCCGGTTTGGTATCGCCAAATCACCGCAGCGCGCTTTTACCTTGCCAGATAAAAAGGGACGTCCCCTATGAAAGATAGCGGAGCGCCATACGTGACCGCAGACGGTCGCCAGATTGGCAAGGTCCTGATGGACATGCGTGGGATCACTCTGCGCTTTGGCGGGGTCGAGGCGATCAAGGACATCAGCTTTGACATTCGCGAAGGCGAAATCCGGGCGATGATTGGGCCGAACGGGGCCGGCAAGTCGTCGATGCTAAACGTGATCTCTGGCTTTTATCACCCGCAAGAAGGCGAAGTCTGGTTCCGGGGTGAAAAGCGCCCGCCGATGAAGCCGTTTCAAGTGGCACGGTTGGGCATTGCGCGGACATTTCAGAATATCGCCCTGTTCGACGGCATGAGCGTGCTGGATAATATCATGACGGGCCGTTTGACCCATATGAAGACGGGTCTTCTGGCGCAGATGGTCTGGAAGGGCCCAGCAGAACGCGAAGAAGTCGAAAACCGCGCCGTCGTCGAGCGGATCATCGACTTTCTTGAAATTCAGGCGATTCGCAAGACACCCGTTGGGCGCTTGCCTTACGGTTTGAAAAAGCGCGTCGAACTGGCCCGCGCGCTGGCGGCGGAACCCAAGCTTTTGTTGCTGGATGAACCGATGGCCGGCATGAACGTCGAGGAGAAAGAGGACATGTCCCGCTTCATCCTTGATGTGAACGACGAATTCGGGACCACTATCGCTTTGATCGAACACGACATGGGCGTGGTTATGGACCTGTCAGACCGGGTCGTGGTGATGGATTACGGCCGCAAGATCGGCGACGGCACCCCTCACGAGGTGCGCAACAATCAAGAGGTCATCGATGCCTATTTGGGTGTCGCCCATGACTAAAGGAGCCGCCGATGTCAGCTGAATTTCTTTACGGTGTGGAAGTCATCATCAACGGTCTGATGGCCGGGGTCCTCTATGCGCTTGTAGCGTTGGGATTTGTGTTGATTTTCAAGGCCTCGGGTATTTTTAACTATGCCCAAGGGGTCATGGCGCTGTTTGCAGCGCTGACGCTGGTTGGGATCATGGAGGGCCAGGTTCCGTTTTCGCATATCATCAATGCGACCTTTGGAACGGACGTGCACAACTTTGGCTGGACGGTGCCCGCGCTGCTAGCGATCGCGCTAACGCTGGTGGTGATGATCATATTCGCGTGGATGGTTCATACCTTTGTCTTCAAGCATCTGGTTGGCCAAGAACCCATCATTCTGTTCATGGCGACAATTGGGTTGGCGTATTTCCTTGAAGGGATCGGGGATTTAATGTGGGGGTCTGACATCAAGACGCTTGATATCGGTATCCCGCAAGGCGGTTCGATGTGGGTCGAAAACCTCTCCAAGCATCTGGGCGGAGAAGATTTCTACGGCTTCTTTATCGACAAATTGGATATAGTAGCGACGATCGTCGCGATCGTGTTGGTCGCCGGTTTGATCGTCTTTGCGCAATATACCAAGCAGGGCCGTGCGATGCGCGCTGTGGCTGACGACCATCAAGCCGCGTTAAGTGTTGGCATTTCGTTGAACTTTATATGGGTGCTGGTGTGGTCGCTGGCGGGCATGGTGGCACTGGTCGCTGGCGTGATGTGGGGGGCAAAGTCCGGTGTACAGTTTTCACTGAGCCTGATTGCCCTAAAGGCTTTGCCGGTGCTGATGCTGGGCGGCTTCACCTCTATCCCCGGCGCTATCGTGGGCGGATTAATCATCGGGGTTGGCGAAAAGTTGTTCGAATACATGATCGGCCCGATGGTCGGTGGTGCCACAGAGAATTGGTTCGCTTACGTCCTGGCGTTGTTGTTTCTGGTATTCCGCCCGCAGGGCCTGTTCGGGGAGCGGATCATTGAACGTGTGTGATCGGGCAAACGCCCGCGTGAGCCTACGCCTCACGACGCCAGCCCGCCCGGCCACGCCCGCCTGTGGCGCACGTTTTTCTTGCCAGATGAGGGAGGGCCGTCATGCTTTATCGTGAGGCCGGTGATTTCAAGACCACCTACGCAGAGGACAGTCAGACCTTTCCGATCAAATTCGATCGCTGGCGGTATTGGGCTGTGCTGGCGATCGCATGGCTGGTGATCCCCTTCTTCGTCAACGACTACTGGGCGAATGCCATTTTGGTCCCATTCCTGATATACTCTATCGCTGCCATCGGGCTGAACATCCTGACGGGCTATTGTGGTCAGGTCAGTTTGGGAACGGGCGGTTTCATGGCCGTAGGGGCATATGCTGTCTACAAGCTAATGACCGCATTTCCAGATGTGAGTATTCTGATTCACGTCGTACTGGCCGGCTTGATCACGGCGGTCGTGGGTGCTGCCTTTGGCTTGCCCTCGTTACGGATCAAAGGATTCTATTTAGCTGTCGCGACGCTGGCGGCGCAGTTCTTCCTTGTGTGGTTGTTCAACAAGGTGCCTTGGTTTTACAACTATTCCGCTTCGGGCCAGATTTCTGCGCCCGAGCGGTTCGTCGGGGGCATCGCCGTGACCGGGGCGGAAACCGCGCCCTGGGCGCAGTATCTGATCTGTCTTGCCTTCGTCACTATCTGTGCCGTGATGGCGCGGAACCTGACGCGCGGCAGTCTGGGACGGCAATGGATGGCGATCCGCGATATGGACATCGCGGCAGAGATCATCGGTGTTGATCCGCTGCGGGCCAAGCTGACCGCCTTTGCCGCCAGCAGTTTCTTCATCGGCATCGCTGGGGCATTATTCTTTGCGGTCTATCTGGGCGCGGTCGAAGTGGGAGAGGCCTTTGGCATCCAGAAGTCGTTCCTTGTGCTATTCATGTGTATCATCGGCGGGCTGGGGAGCATCTTTGGCAGTTTTGCCGGAGCGGCGTTCCTTGTTCTGCTGCCGGTGGCGTTGAAGGTGCTGGGCGTCGATATCCTTGGGTGGCCAAGTTCCACTGTCGCGCACCTGCAACTCGTGGCAGTTGGCGGACTGATCATGTTCTTTCTAATCAAGGAACCACACGGTCTAGCGCAACTGTGGCGAGTCACAAAAGAGAAATTGCGGCTGTGGCCGTTCCCTTATTAACCCCGTGTGGGTCCATGCCCACCGGATACGACCGGAACGAAATTCGGCAATTACGAACAATCTTTGGGAGGAGAATTGGAATGAAAATGAACACCTTCGCCATGGCGGCACTCGCGGGCGTGATGGCCAGCGGGCCAGCATTGGCCGAACTTGTAATCCCGGACCTAAGCTATCGGACAGGACCCTATGCTGCCAATGGCACGCCATTTTCCGATGGCTATCAGGATTACTTGAGCCTGCTGAACGCCCGTGACGGCGGCATTGGTGGCGAGCCGATCCGCGTCGCCGAGTGCGAGACGGCCTACAACACCGAGAAGGGTGTTGAGTGCTACGAATCCACAAAGGGCGACAATGCGCTGGTCTATCAGCCGCTGTCGACGGGCATCACCTATCAGCTGATCCCTAAAGCCACCGCCGACATGATCCCAATGCACACATTGGGCTATGGTCGGACCTCTGCTGCGGCTGGCGAGACATTCCCGTGGGTCTTTAACTACCCTGCAACCTACTGGGATGCGGCTTCTGTCGCTGTGAACTACCTGTTGTCGGAAAATGGGGATGACCTGTCCGGCAAGACTATCGCGCTGATCTATCACAACTCTGCTTACGGCAAAGAGCCGATCCGCACGCTAGAGAAGCTGTCGGAAAAGCATGGATTTAAGCTGACACAGTTGCCGGTTGATCCTCCGGGGCAAGAGCAGAAGTCACAGTGGCTGCAGATTCGCCGTGAGCGTCCGGATTATGTGATCATGTGGGGCTGGGGCGTCCAGAACCAAGTTGCTATTCAAGAGGCAGCGAACGTCGGTTATCCGATGGACCAGTTCATTGGTAACTGGTGGGCCGGTGCAGAACCCGACGTGCTGCCCGCTGGCATGGCTGCCGACGGTTACAAAGCGCTGAACATGAACCGGATTCAGGACTATCCGGTCCTAGACGAGATTCAGGCGCAGGTGATTGATGCGGGCAATGGCGCCGGTGATGGATCCAACATCGGTCAGGTGCTTTATATCCGTGGCATGTATGCCGCCATGCTGACCGCTGAATCCATCGCCAAGGCGCAGGAATTGGCAGGCACTTCTGCTGTGAATGCAGCTCAGGTCCGCGACGGAATGGAAGCGTTGGAAATCACCAATGCCCGCATGGCCGAACTGGGCATGGAGGGTATCGGGCCAGAGTTCAGCGTGTCCTGCCAAAACCACTCCGGTTCTGGCGAAGGTCTGGTGCAGCAGTGGAACGCGACCGATAAGGTCTGGGTCCCGCTGACGGACTTCATCACGCCGGACAAGAGCGTGATTGATCCGCTGATCGCCGAGGATGCAGCGGCGTATGCGGCCGAGAACGGCATCACGCCGGGCTGTCTGTAAAATATCATCGGGCGGCCCTAAGGGGCCGTCCGATCTTTGAGTATTTCTGAAAAAGCGAGGACAGGGCCGCGCCATGCTTGATAGCTCCGAGACCGAGACCTTGCTGGAGGTCAGCAATATCGAGGTGATCTATAATTCTGTGATCCTTGTTCTGAAGGGCGTCAGTCTGAAAGTACCCAAAGGCGGTATAACTGCACTGTTAGGTGGTAACGGTGCGGGCAAGACGACGACGCTAAAGGCGATTTCAAATCTGCTGCACTCTGAGCGCGGCGAGGTGACCAAGGGCACTATCGCCTATCGAGGGGAACGGGTGCAGGAGTTGTCGCCGGAAGCTTTGGTCAAGCGCGGTGTCATTCAGGTCATGGAAGGGCGTCATTGCTTCGAGCACCTGACCATCGAGGAAAACCTAATGACCGGCGCCTATACGCGCAGCGCCAGCAAGGCTGCGGTTAATGCCGATCTGGAAATGGTTTATAACTATTTTCCGCGTCTGCGCGAACGGCGGCGATCTCAGGCTGGATATACCTCTGGCGGCGAGCAGCAGATGTGCGCCATCGGTCGGGCGCTGATGAGCAAGCCGGAAACAATCTTGCTGGATGAGCCCAGCATGGGGTTGGCCCCGCAGTTGGTCGAAGAGATTTTTGGCATCGTAAAGGATTTGAACGAGCGCGAAGGCGTGAGTTTTCTGTTGGCAGAGCAGAATACAAATGTCGCGCTGCGCTTTGCCCACCACGGATATATTCTTGAGAGCGGCCGTGTTGTGATGGAAGGACCTGCTAAGGACCTGCGCGAGAATCCCGACGTGAAGGAGTTTTACCTTGGCGTGTCGGATGAAGGCCGCAAATCTTTTCGTGACGTGCGCAGTTACCGCCGTCGAAAGCGCTGGCTGGCCTAACCCTTTTGGCCCTGCGATGGCGAATTCGAACTGTTTAGGGCGCACGATTTCGTTTTCGCCGTCGATACTTCTGCGCTGGCGTTGATCGACGGGAGTATGCGCCGTGGCAGCGGCAAGCAACCCTAGGCGCGAGTGTGGTGATCATCTGGTCCACCCCCGAAAGGTCGTCGCACCGACATTCTATCAACCTAACTACATCAAAAGACGCATGGGATCAGTCGCGTGTATCCGGTTATTCCCCTTCACATCGATAAATATTGCAACCGCATGACGCACCAATATCGCGTGGGTTAGCATCACTGGCAACCATGCGCTGGTCTATGCCTACAGTATCCCATGACGGATGCCCCGCTATTGGATAGCGACACCCACTGCCCCTAGCTTTCAACTGTCTGGGGCGGCACAGTGTCGCAAAACCCGGACAGGAGAGTGACCAAGATGACCGCCTTTTACGACGATCTGGAAACCCGTGATGCCAAGACCCGTGCAATCGCACAGCTTGCGGGCCTTCAAGAGCAGATTGCGCGGGTGGAGGATTCATCAGGGTCCCGGCTGGCGGGCGCACGGATAGACCAGATGAGTGATCTGTCGCGCCTGCCAGTATTCCGTAAATCCGATCTTGCCCGCCTACAGGCGGAACAGCCGCCCTTTGGTGGCATCCCGGTGCGCAACATTACGCATATCTTTCAGTCACCCGGTCCGATCTACGAACCGGGCGGCAGCAGCCACGATTGGTGGCGCTTTGGCCGCTTCTTGCGGGCCTGCGGCATCGGCGCTGACGATGTCGTTCAGAACTGCTTTGGCTATCACCTGACCCCGGCTGGCTCTATGTTCGAAAACGGCGCGCGGGCCGTTGGTGCACGCGTGCTGCCTGCCGGTACCGGCCAGACAGAACTTCAAGTGCAAGCGGCCGCAGCGGCTGGGGTCACCGCTTATGCGGGCACTCCGGATTACCTTAAGGTAATACTCGAAAAAGCGGACGCCATGGGCGTTACGTTGCAGATTAGCAAAGCTGCGGTTTCAGGCGGTGCGCTTTTCCCGCAGTTGCGTCAGTATTACGCCGACCGTGGGATACAGTGTCTGCAATGCTATGCCACCGCCGATCTTGGGATGATTGCCTACGAATCTGCGCCTGACAGCGGCATGATCGTGGACGAAGGCGTGATCCTTGAAGTTTGCACCCCAGGCACAGGCGATCTCGTTTTGGCAGGCGAAGTTGGCGAGGTCATCGTGACGACACTGAACCCCGATTATCCGCTGATCCGCTTCGCCACCGGCGACTTGAGTGCCGTCATGGATGGCGCTTCCC
Organism: Loktanella sp.; assembly: GCA_024635625.1. GTDB lineage: Bacteria > Pseudomonadota > Alphaproteobacteria > Rhodobacterales > Rhodobacteraceae > Loktanella. Next base: position 12,786 of record JAGXIQ010000160.1, read on the forward strand.
CTTGTGGGCGAACCAATATGCGAATCAAAGGCTGGATGGGCAGGGCCGACCAAACGACTAAGATTAAGGGGATGTTTGTGCGCCCCGAACAAGTCGCGGCGTTGGTCGCAAAGACTGGAACTGACCGTGCTAGGGTGATCGCTGACCGTGACAGCGACGCGGATACCATGGCGGTTCAGTTCGAAGGGACCGATCTGGACGCTGATGCGTTGTCCATCGCAGTCAAAGATATCCTAAAGCTGCGCGGTGACGTTACGACCCACGCCCCCGGTACCCTTCCCCGCGACGGCCTCGTGATTGAGGATCGGCGCAGCTACGACACTTGATCTAACAAGGAACCCGCCATGCGTCACCTTTTGCTGTCCACCGCCCTGATCTGCGCCGCGTCCCTGACACAGGCCGAGGATGCGGCCTTGATCGTCGGCGTTTCCGACTATGATACCCTGCGCGACGTTCGCGGTGCGCAGGATGTTGTCGATGCTGGGGCTGCTTTGCAGTCTATGGGTTTTCGTCTGTTTGGCAGCGACACGTCTGACGGATTGCAGGCCAAGGCTGACGATTTCTCGACATTCACAACACAGGCAGAGCGTCTTGTCGTCGTCTTGGCAGGGCAGTTTGTGACCGATGGGCAGCGGACGTGGCTTATGCCGGGCGACGCCGCGCGTCCAGCCCCCTTCAGTGTGGCAAACGGCGCGATCTCTGTCGAAACGGCCCTCGCGCAACTAGCTCAGACGCCGGGCGCGGCCGTACTCGTGTTGGGCTATGACGCCCGCAACGATGGCGATCTGGGTAATGGTTTGCGGTCTGGCATCGGGGATCTGGATATTCCAAGCGGCGTGACTGTGGTGCAAGGGAGCGTTTCGTCCGCTGCCGATCTGCTAGAGGACGTTATTGCGACCCCGGGCGGTGACGTGATCGCTAGTGTTCGAGACACCCGCAATCTGTCCGGTTCAGGTTTTATGCCGTCCACGCTTGTTCTGGTGCCGGCCACCAATACCCGGCCTGCGCCGCCCCCCAAACCTGCACCAGCTGCGCCTACAACCGCCCCTAGCAGCGCGGATCTGGCTGGCATGCTTGAAGGCACCTTGTGGGACGCAGTACGAACCGCCGATACGCAGGACGGCTATGCGCGCTACCTTGATCGGTATCCGCAAGGTGCGCATGCGTCCGAGGCCGTGTCCCGCATGCAAGACCTGCGCAATCCCGATCGTGCGCTTAAGCAGTCAGAGGACGCGCTGAATTTGCCGCAAGAGGCGCGCCGTGCGATCCAGCGCGATCTGCAGGTGTTGGGGTTAGATACGCGTGGCATCGACGGCATATTTGGCCCCGGTTCGCGCAGCGCAATCAAGACGTGGCAAGGTCAGAATGGAGCGAGTCAGACCGGATATCTAACCGCTGAGCAGATTTCCCGTATCGATGCACAGGCCGCGCGCCGCAGCGCCGAACTGGAAGCGCAGGCGCAAGCCCGCCGAGAGCAAGAACAGCAGGCGGACCGGGCCTATTGGTCCAACACTGGGGACACGGGGACAGAAGCGGGCTTACGTTCCTATCTTGAGCGTTATCCTGAGGGGCAGTTTGCGGACAACGCCAAGGCAAAACTCGGGGATATCCAAAATCGTGCCCGTGCAGCGGCAGACGAGAGTGACCGCCAAACGTGGGATCGTGCTGTGCGGACAAACAATCCCGGCGCTTATCGTGCCTATTTGAATGAACACCCCAACGGAGCTTTCCGGTCCGAGGCAAACACGCGGATCACTCAGCTGGAACAGGCGCGGGATGCACAGGCCGGGAACGATGCGGCTCTCGCCGGTGAACGCGCCCTTGCTCTTGATCCGATCAGCTTGCGCCTCGTAGAAGCACGTCTGTCGCAACTTGGCCTCGACCCCGGCGCTGTGGACGGCAAGATCGACGGTGACACTCGCAGCGCCATCCGTCGGTATCAGCGCGACCGACAGTTGACCGCTAGCGGTTTTCTGGATCAGGCGACGGTGTCGCAGATGCTAACGGATGCATTCCGCTGATTTAGTTTTGATTGCCTTGCCAGACCGGCAGGGCGATCATTCTATCGTGTCTTCCTTGATCCAGCAGGTAAGGTCGAACCATTGCGGCCCCCATCCCGATGCTAGCGATGCCTAGGTAGTTTCTGCGTCGCCATGGTGCGTGATCGCGGTGATTGAAGGATACGCGGTTGGCGCCGCCGCACGTAGCAACTTCATTAGGGCGTCTGTGGACAAAACGCCTTTGATGACTGGGTTGTTTGTCAGACCAGCCCCTTCATCGCCCACTTCATTATGGCTGGCATGGCATAGGCGGCGGGGCAGGCTGCCGCGCGCAGTTGCCCTACGACACAAAAAAGGTCGGTTTGCTGCGCTGGATCAACAGGCAGGATTTTCGGATGACAGCCGACGGCTAGCAGGTGCTTACTGTCGCAACTTAGGGGGCAGGGATATAACGCTCCATCGCTAAACGTACAAAGCCACTGCGTTCGCCGACCTGCTTTAGGCCGATAAGGTATGTACCTGCGGACAGGCGTGTCGCGATCTTTGCGTTCGTTCCCTGACCATCATCGTCGTTCTGCGCTATTTGACGGCCCAGGTCGTCAAATATGGCCAGCCACGGATCGCCGTTCTGACCTGATGCGATGGCCTCAATCAGCAGCAGCCCTGGCGCATCAAGTACCGCGCTGAACCAAATTGTATCGCTGCCAACCTGCACATCCTTCCGCACCCGGTTCGCCAAAACCCCCAGATCAGTAATTGCTGTGCTACCATCCAGCGGCGGTGCGGCTTCGCCACGGGCGTAAAGATCAGCAAGTGCCGCTTCGGAATCGTACAAGCTGACGGCAACATCAATGGGCAAATCTGGGTCACTGATGGCATCCAGACCGATGCAATAGGTTCCAGCAGCCAATGGTGTGCTCAAATCGATACGGGAATTAAGGCCATCGAAATCGTCGTTGTCCCCCAGCAGGGCGCCGTCTGGATCGAAAAACTTAATCGTGGGGTCCGCGTCCGGATTGTCCGCCGTCACGCTGATAGCAGTCGATTGTTCGAGCGTGAAACGGGCATAGGGTGCTTCTACAGCAGTTGCCTGATAGGTCAGCGGTGTCTCACCTAACACGCCAAGGTCGCGCCCATCGGCGCAGGACTGCGCAGGAGCTTCTTGGGTCGGCGGCTCGGTTGTTTCGAGGGCAGACCCCGTTCCGGGCGTCAGGGCCTCCATCTCGGTGCGACCAACTCGGACGAAGGCCGTCATCGGCGCGTCGTCGAAGCTGCGCACAACCGCGCAATAGTCACCCGGTTGCAGTGCCGTCTCTATGCGCGCCGCGCCGTTGCCGCCCGAATCATCGTCCGTGGCAATTTCTGCCCCTTCAGCGTCCAGCACCGTCAGCGTCGGATCGCCGTTGCCGCGTCCGGCCGCCTCTATCCGCAGCTCGGCCTCCATGCTGACGCTGAACAGTGCGACATAGGCATTGCCATTTAGCACCAAGGCCATTTGTTCAGCATAAGCTTCTGATGTTGCGATATCCGATGCATCCTGTGCCCCGCCGATCCACTGTCCGCCAGCGCCCTTGCCGCCGCACGCAGCCTCTTGGGCGGCCAAGGGGGCGGCTAAAGCGGACGCACTAAGGACGATTGCAATGCCGACGCGAGAGGATGCCATGGGATAAGACCTATTATGATGCGTTCCGCAGCACCGTAGTCAGCGGCACATCATGATTAAACGAAAAAAGCCGCGTTTCTTGCGAAACGCGGCTTCTATTCTAGTCGACCAACGGTCTTAGCCCTGACGAGCTTTGAACCGGGGTTGTGTCTTGTTAATCACATAGACACGGCCCTTGCGGCGCACGACGCGGCAATCGCGGTGGCGCTGCTTGAGCGAGCGGAGGGAGTTGCGCACTTTCATTTGAAAGGCTCCTCTTGTCGCGGCGCGGCGGTTGCGCCTTGGTTTAAAATAAGAGGCCGCCTTGGGCCCCTGCGAATTCTGGTGGACGATACTGGGATCGAACCAGTGACCCCTTCGATGTCAACGAAGTGCTCTACCGCTGAGCTAATCATCCATTCCGTTTGCGATCCACCAATGCCACTTAACGAACGGTGACGCGGGCGGAACCGCGTCGGGTAGGCGGTCTATAAAAGGATCATTCGGGGGGATCAAGGGCTTTTGGTGTTTTCTCTAAATGCGCTATCTATCGTTCCAGACAGGAGCAGTCATGACCCACGCCGCCTACCATCTTTTGTGTCCCGCGATCCGGTCGACCTGCGTTGTTTTTGCCTCGCCCCACAGCGGGCGCGCCTATTCAGAGGCGTTTATAAGGCAAAGTCGTCTCGAATCCCACCTTTTGCGCTCGTCAGAGGATGCTTTCGTCGACGAACTGTTTGCGTCAGCGCCCGATCATGGTGCGCCATTACTTGTTGCTTGCACACCACGGGCTTACGTCGATTTCAATCGCGCGGCAGAGGAATTGGACTCGGCACTGATCGAAGGCGTGCGGCGTTTGTCGCCTAATCCGCGCGTTGCCAGCGGTCTTGGCGTGATTCCACGCGTGGTTGCCGGCGGTCGTGCAATTTATGATGGCAAAATTTCGCTGGAACAGGCCCACGCGCGAATTGTGGGTCACTGGCGACCTTGGCACGACCGCTTGCAGACGTTGCTAGACGAATCAGGGCGCTTGTTTGGCCGGTCGATACTGATTGATTGCCACTCTATGCCGCACGAGGCGCTGGACAATATCGGTGCGGCCCGTCCAGACGTGGTGATCGGCGACCGTTTTGGTGCGTCTGCCGCGTCCGCCATCGTGGCAGAGGTCGAGGCTGCTTTGACGGATGCCGGTTTGCGTGTGGTGCGCAACATGCCTTTCGCCGGCGCCTATGTTGCGCAGCATTATGGTAAGCCCGCTCGCCGCCAGCACGCGATCCAGATCGAGATCGACCGCGCCCTTTATATGGACGAGGCAACGCTGGACAAGCGCCCGGACTTCACCGATTTGCAACATCTGTTAAGTGGCGTCGTGGCCCGTATTGCCGCCATGGGTGCCGACGACGCGCGGGCGCTTGCAGCCGAATAACCTTTTTTACGATGGACCTTATGATCAATTTGATCCCTGCCGAATGGGCGCCCTTTGTGGCGCTTGGGCTTCTTGTCGTGTTGCTGGCTGCCTTTATCTGGGAAGAGTACCCGCCAGAAGTGACGGCCGCAGGTGCTGCTGCGCTGTTCATCGTGCTGGGATTGGTGCCCGTTGATCAGGTGATGGGTGTATTCTCAAACTCTGCCCCGATCACCATTGGCGCGATGTTTGTGCTATCCGGAGCGCTGGTGCGGACCGGATTGCTAGAGGAGTTGTCGAATCGCATTGTGCAAGTGGCCGAAAGCCGCCCGCTTGTCGCGGGCGTGGCGTTCGTTGCGGCGACGATGATCGGATCCGCGTTTGTGAACAATACGCCCGTCGTTCTGGTCCTGATCCCCGTCGTGATCCGTCTTGCACGATCCTTGGGTGTGGCAGAGACCCGACTTCTGATCCCGTTATCCTATGTTGCCATTCTGGGTGGCACTCTGACGCTGATCGGCACCTCGACAAACATTCTGATTTCCGGCGTTGCCACAGATCAAGGGCTAGAGCCCTTCGGCATATTCGAGATCGCCCCGGTCGGCCTGATTGCCATCGCAGCAGGTCTTGGTGCGCTTGCTGTCCTGGGCCCGCTTTTGCTGCCCGCGCGGCGCGGTGGCATGGACAACGCCGCCAAGCGTGATGCGGTCTACATGACGGAAATACGCGTGACAGAGGATTTTACCAATCGCGACAAACCCTTGTCAGAAGTCACGGCCTTTGCCCACGCCGGAGTACAGGTGACAGGCGTGCGGCAAAGCGGTGTGCTGCGCCGCGACGCATTGGACGACCATGTGCTAACGGCTGGTGACGAACTTGTGCTGCGGGCAACAATGTCAGAGCTTTTGACTCTGCACGACACGGTTGGTCTGGTCACTGGCTACCGACGCGGTGCGGCCCCTGCTGGCGCTGATGAAGGTGATCTGGTCATCGCCGAAGCTATGGTAACAGCCGGACGGCGTGGGGGCAGCCAAACCCTTGACCAGATGTCGATTGGTTACCGACATGGCATGCGCGTCTTGGGGGCGTATCGTCACGGCCACCAGATTGGCCCCGACCTGCGAACTGCCCGCCTGCGTGCGGCTGATTCCTTACTTTTGCAGGGCACCCAAGGGGCCTTTGATCAGCTATCCTCTGCAGGTGACATGATGACTGTTACCTTATCTTCGGGTCGTGCTTACCGCCGTGGCCGCGCACCAATTGCACTGCTGGCGTTGCTGGCCGTAGTTGGCCTTGCAGCGCTTAACGTCGCCCCGATTGCGGTCCTTTCGCTTGTCTCGGTCGCGGCGATTCTGATTTTGCGCTGCATTGACAGCGACGAGGCTTGGGGTGCTATCGACGCGCAAATCCTTGTGCTGATCTTCGCCATGCTGATCGTCGGTGTCGGATTGCAGGAAACTGGCGCGGTTCAGTTGATTGTTGATACGTTGGCCCCTGTGCTTGATGGTCTGCCGCCGATCCTGCTTTTGGCTGCCCTTTATGTCGTGACTTCAACATTGACAGAGATGGTCACGAATTCTGCCGTCGCAGTCATCCTGACCCCCATCGCTGTCGGGTTGGCGCAGCAGGCCGGAATTGATCCGCGTCCGTTGGTGGTCGGTGTGATGTTCGGTGCGTCGGCCAGTTTCGCCACACCAATCGGCTATCAGACCAATACGCTGGTCTATGGCGCGGGGGACTACCGTTTTAGTGACTTCCTGAAAATCGGCGTACCGATGAACCTGATCGTTGGCGCGGCCTCTGTTCTTGCTATCCCGCTATTCTTTCCGTTCTGACGGAATGTTTAGGGAAAGCTTTGTCGCCCCTACCGCAGCGCACGACCTTTGATGATCGCTGCATCGCCAAACTTTTTGCGGATTGCGTCCGCGGCACGCTCTGCGCGGATGCGCTTGTCGGCATCCGGGTCAAGCAGGTCTGCGGTTAGATCGGCCTGACTCTCTGGTGTCAATTCAGACAGGCCGACCCCCAACAAGCGATACGTCGGATGCGGCCCGGCCGCATCAAACAGCGCCCGGGCCGTGCGATAAATCGTATCGGCGATCTGGGTCGGATGCCGGAGGGATTGGCGTCGCGTGATCAAGCCATGATCGCTGCGCTTGAGCTTGAGTGTCACAACCCGCCCTGCAATCGCCTTGGCTTTGGCCCGCGCGCTGACCTTTTCTGCCATCCGCCAGATATGACCGTCGAGAATTTCTTGATCGGCGGTATCCTCGTGAAACGTCGTCTCGTTTGATAAGCCGCGCACAGGCGTATGCGCGCTGATCCGTCGCCCGTCTTGCCCGCGTGCCAATTGCCATAGCCGGTCGCCCATGCCGCCGAATCGATCTGCCAAATCGCGCCGATCCCAGCGCAGTAGGTCATCAAAGGTGCGGATGCCCGCAGCTGCCAGACTGTCCTGACCAACAGCGCCGATACCCCAGATCAGACGAACAGATTTTGGACGCAGGAACTCTGTCGTCTCGGCCTCGCCGATGAGCGAAAACCCTCGCGGTTTGTCGAGATCTGATGCGACCTTGGCCAGAAACTTGTTGTGGCTCAACCCGATGGATCCGGTCAGTCCCAACTCTTCCTTCATCCGCTTCACCAGCTTCGCCAACATCACAGCAGGTGGCGCGCCGTGCAGTCGCGCTGTCCCCGTCATGTCAAGGAACGCCTCATCTAGACTAAGCGGTTCGACGACAGGTGTAAGGTCATCCATTAGCTTGCGGATCGCGCGCGAGGCCTCGACATAGGCGTCAAATCGCGGCTTCACGATTACGGCGTCGGGGCAAAGCTTTAGCGCCTGAAACATCGGCATTGCGGATTTCACGCCTCGGATGCGGGCGACATAGCAGGCCGTAGATACAACGCCGCGATGGCCGCCGCCAATGATGACGGGCTTGTCGGCAAGCGCGGGGTTGTCGCGCTTTTCCACAGATGCGTAGAATGCATCGCAGTCCATGTGGGCGATGGTCAGCTCGAACAACTCCGGGTGGGACGTGACGCGCGGACTGCGACAGGCTGGGCACCGGCGTGCGGTGTCGAACGTCGTCAGGCAATCGCGGCAAAGGCTGGGCATGGGAACACAATAAGGAGTGGAGGGCGTGGCGACAACGGCGGATCACGAAGAATTCGACGGTGCCAAAGTCGCGCTTTTCGTTGGCGACCGCCTTTTGATCATACGCCGCGACGATCGACCCGACATTCCCTACCCTGACTATTGGGATTTTCCGGGCGGCGGCCGCGAGGGATTAGAGACGCCGTTTGAAACGGTAGCCCGCGAAACCGCAGAGGAAGTGGGGTTGGTTCTGAGTTTAAAGGCGGTGATCTGGAAAAGAGCTTTCACGCGTTCTTCTGGTGCGGCGCGGGTCTGGTTCTTTGTGGCGCAGTTACCCACTGCAGCGGCAACGCAGATCGTATTCGGCAATGAAGGGCAGGGCTGGCAACTGGCTTCTGCCAAAGAGGTCCTCACCCTGCCGAAGGTGGTTGGTGGACTGCAGCAGCGACTGGCATTGTGGTTGGCAGAAGATGCCGCATGCGACCCCGCACCTGCTGTGCGGTCAGATTAACGCGGCTGGGCCCCTTCGCGTCTGCCGCACCCGGCGATTGTTGCGGGTGGTCTGCCACGTTGTAAGCCGATTGGGGCTGGCGGTGCAGGCAGTGTAGCGGCTAAACCTCTGGCGCAAGTAAGGGATCTGCCATGGGTTATCTTCTGGGCGTCGACACCGGCGGTACCTATACGGACGCCGCCGTATTGGACGGCGCGGCAACGGTAGTGCTGGCAAAAGCCAAAGCCCTGACAAGCCGGCCGGACCTTGCTGTCGGTGTCGCTGGCGCCATCGACGCCGCCATCGCCGCCGCTGGTATCGCTGCGGCCGAGGTCGAAATGGTCTCACTCTCTACCACGTTGGCTACGAATGCGCTGGTCGAAGGGCAAGGCGGGCGTGTCGCACTGATTTTCGTAGGATTTGATGCTGGAGAGTTAGCACGCGCTGGGTTGGAGGAGGCGTTACGCGGCGATCCAGTCATCGCAGTCGCTGGTGGGCACGCACATGCGGGCACAGAAGTGATGTCGCTGGACATCGACGCCTTGCGCAGCGCGTTGGCGGATCTTGCCGATGTGACAGGTTTTGCCGTCGCTGCCCGCTTTGCCACCCGCAATCCGGCACATGAATTAGCCGCGGCAGCACTCATCCGCGACCTGACGGGCAAGCCCGTCACCTGCTCTCACGAACTTTCTGCCGCGCTTGGCGGTCCTAAGCGTGCGCTGACGGCGGTGCTGAATGCCCGCTTGATCGGCATGATTGCAGGTCTGATTTCGGCGGTAGAAGCGCATTTGGCGCAGATTGGTGTGACGGCCCGCCTGATGGTCGTGCGAGGTGACGGCGCGCTGATCCCTGCCGCCATGGCCCGTACCCGCCCGATAGAGACGATTTTGTCTGGCCCTGCGGCGTCTGTTGCCGGGGCCGCGTGGTTAACCGATGTGCCAGACGCGCTGATTTCCGACATTGGTGGGACGACGACTGATATTTGCCAACTTATGGATGGGCGCCCCCGGATCGATCCGCAGGGCGCAATGGTCGGTGGCTTGCGCACCATGGTTGAGGCAGTAGCGATGCGCACATGGGGTCTTGGTGGCGATAGTGCCGTCACAGTAACCGAGGGGTTGATTGGCGGATTGCGCCTTGGCCCCCGGCGCGTCATGCCGATTGCCTTGTTGGCGCAGACCTACCCGGACCTCGTACATGGCGCCTTAGATGTGGCCCTTGCACAAAATGGCCCACCGATGGATGGTGCCGCGTTCGTCGTCCCTCTGTGGCGCGATGTACCGCCCGGATTGGATAAACGAGAGGCCACCGTCGCATCCCGGCTGGCCCAAGGTGCCGCTCGTATGGGTGATGTGGTAACGACTCGGATGGAACATCCTGCCCTGATGCGGCTGGTCACGCGGGGGCTTGCGATGATCGCGGGGGTCACGCCTTCTGATGCTGCCCACGTTCTGGGTCTGACGGACCAATGGGACGCTGCCGCATCGGAAAAGGCCCTGACTCTCTTTGCCCGCAAGCGACGCGGCGATGGCCAGCGTATCGCACCCGACGCCGCAAGCATTGCCCGCATGATCATCGATCAGGTTACTTCTCAAACCGCCGACTGCCTTTTGCAGGCTGCGTTTGCTGACGACAGTCGCGACTGGGGTGATGTGACGCCGGAGCTGCTTGCAGCACACCCCCTGACCATGGCCGGGCTTGACGGCCACAGCGGTTTGATTGCCACGCGCCTGTCGCTTGGCGTGCCGGTCATCGGACTTGGTGCATCGGCTGGCAGTTATTATGGCGCCGTTGGCGATCGACTTGGTACGCGCATGATTGTGCCAGAACATGCCGACGTCGCCAATGCCATCGGTGCCGTCGTGGGGCAGGTCGTTATGCAGGCCAGCGGCAGTGTTACAGCACCGGCCCCTGGCCGCGTGGTTGCTCATCTAGAGGATGGGCCGCAAACCTTTACGGACCCGGACGCCGCCCTCGCGGTACTCGAAACGGCCCTGACAGGCACGGCCACTGCCCGTGCCCACGCCGCAGGTGTTCCCGACCCGCAGATCACTGTCACCCGCGACATAAATCGCGCAACGGTCGAAGGGCAGGACATGTTCTTTGGTGCGGAAATTCGCGTGACCGCACGTGGCCGTCCCCGGATTGCTGCCAACTGATCGGGTCGACGCTCTCTTATTTGGTCAAACATGCCTTGGTGAAAGGCGGGGGCTGGCACCACTGCATCCTCTCCGCTTAGGGTGACGTCGCTGGTTACATTACCCGAAGGATTCACCATGATTGCAGTCATTTTCGAGGTTACGCCAAAAGATGGCATGACTGACGACTACTTGACCATGGCCGCGAAAATGCGCCCGCTGGTCGAGGCCATCGACGGCTTTATCTCGGTCGAGCGGTTTCAGTCTCTGACCACACCGGGCAAGCTCCTATCGGTCTCGTTCTTCCGAGATGAGGCGGCATTGACGGAATGGCGTGCCCTGACAGCCCATCGTGGCGCACAGCGCGCGGGTCGGGAAGAGATGTTTGCCGACTATCGTCTGCGGGTCTGCGGCGTGATCCGCGACTACGGCATGAACGAGCGTGATGAGGCCCCAGCTGATAGCCGCGCCCTGCACGGCGCTTAAAGTATATCCTACAATCGCCTCACGTTGTTGTCAGACGGATTGCGCAAACGGGGTCCCTGCGTCAGAACGAAGCGACCCGCAGGATTGCCGCCCCTATGCTCGACCGCTCCGCCCGCCGCCTGATCGACCCAGCCCTGAACCGGATGGGCCGTGCTATGGCGACACGTGGTTGGACAGCAAATCGCGTGACACTTTTGGGACTGTTCACAGGCCTGATTGCGGCGGTAATTATCGCAATTGGCGCGCCATTGTTGGCACTGATCCCGCTGCTAGCCAGTCGTTTAGCTGATGGTCTTGACGGTGCAGTCGCTCGTGCGACTGTCAAAACCGACTTTGGCGGATACCTCGATATTGCATGCGATTTTGCGTTTTACGGGGCAATACCGCTCGCTTTTGTGTTCTATGATCCGGCGAACGGCCTCGTGGCTGCGTTCCTTCTGGCTTCGTTCTACTTCAACGGCACCAGTTTTCTTGGTTACGCGATCCTTGCGGAAAAGCGTGGTATTACCACGCAGGCCCAAGGTATCAAATCGCTCTACTATTCTAACGGCCTGCTAGAGGGGACTGAGACCGTCGTGTTCTTTGTCCTGCTGTGTCTGTTTCCAGCCGCTTTCGCTCCCCTTTCTTGGGTTTTTGGCGGGTTATGTTACCTGACCGCCACTTTACGGATCTATGGCGCGTCCAAGTTGTTCACCTGAAAGGACTGTTCATGAAATCGTTGGCACTTATCGCCGCTCTTGCACTGCCCTTGGCCGCGCAAGCACAGACTAACCCCGCTGATTGGGATGCGGTCGCCGCTGCTGCCAAGGGGCAGACCGTTTACTGGAACGCTTGGGGCGGATCCACGACGACCAACGATTTCATCGCTTGGATCGGTAATAAGGTGCAGGATGAATACGGCGTCACACTGGAACACGTCAAACTGACTGACACCGCCGACGCCGTGACCCGCGTGCTGGCTGAAAAACAAGCTGGGACTGATACTGACGGCGCTATCGATATGATTTGGATTAACGGCGCGAACTTCGCCGCGATGAAGGACGCTGGGCTGCTGTACGGCCCCTTCGCTGAACAACTGCCGAACTGGCAGTATGTCGATGTCACCGGAAAGACGGTCCAGACTGACTTTACTGTGCCTGTCGAAGGCTACGAATCCCCTTGGGCGATGGCGCAAGTCGTCTTTATCTACGATACAGCAGATATCGCGGAACCGCTCAGCTCTATGCAGGCGATCCTTGATTGGTCTACGGCGCACCCGGGCCGCTTTACCTATCCACAGCCGCCCGATTTTCTTGGCACCACGTTCCTGAAGCAGGTGCTGGTTGATACTCTGGACGATCCGTCGGTCTTGCAACAGCCCGCGACAGACGAAAACTACGCGACGGTCACGACCCCGCTTTGGGACTACCTTGATAAGTTGACGCCGACCCTGTGGCGTGAAGGCCGCGCCTATCCCGCAACCGGAACTGCGATGTTTCCGCTGATCGCCGATGGGGAAATCGACTTGTCGACTTCCTTCAGCCCCGGTGCGGCGACGGCAGCCATTGCCAACAACGAACTTCCCGACACTGTGCGGACCTTTGTGCTGGACAAGGGCACCATCGGCAACGCGAGCTTTGTGGCTATCCCCTATAACTCTGGCTCTGCCGAAGGCGCGATGGTCGTGGCCAACGCATTGCTGTCACCCGAGGCGCAGGCCCGCGCGCAAGACCCAGAGATCCTTGGTTACGGGACTGTCCTCGACATGAACAAGCTGGACGATACGCAGCGCGGTCTGTTTGATGCACTGGACCTTGGCATCGCGACACTGTCGCCCGCGGACCTCGGGACAGTGCAGGCTGAACCGCACCCAAGCTGGATGACACGCATCGCTGACGATTGGGCAACCCGCTACGGCGTGGCTCAATAAGCTTGTCGCATGCGCCGGAACAAGACGCCCCTCTGCGCCCTTCCTTTCGGGGAAGGGCGCCTTTGCGTCGTCTCGATCCGAGTGACTACAACGCGTCTTGGTGCGGCATGCGCGCTTTGACTTCCACAGGTTGCTTGCCAGTGCACTCCCTCTGCTGCGCATGAAGAACCGTGTGCTGCCTGTCGTACCGGCCCTCACGCTGCTTGCCATGCTCGGGCCTGTAATGGCGGGTCTTTATGGCACGATCTTGCCCGCCTTTGGCCACTTGCCCGCTGCCGGCTTGGTGGGGCCAAACCTCCACGCTTTTCGCGCCCTTGCTGCATGGCCCGGTCTGCCGCGTAGCGTGACGCTTTCGCTGACTACCGGCCTGGCCATGACCGCCATCGCCTTGACGCTTGTGATGCTGCTGGTCGCGGGTTGGTCTGGTACAAAAGCGTTCCGCGCGCTTGAGCGCCTCCTTTCGCCGCTTCTTAGCGTCCCCCACGCCGCCGCTGCCTTCGGTCTGGCGTTCCTGATCGCCCCTTCGGGCTGGGTCGCGCGGTTGCTGTCGCCCGGTGCCACTGGTTGGACCAATCCGCCCGACTGGCTGATCGTGCAGGACCCGTGGGGCCTGACCATGACCTTGGGGCTCGTGGTGAAAGAGATGCCATTCCTTCTGTTGATGACCCTCGCAGCTCTTGGACAAACCGACGCGGTCCGCGCCCGCAGTATCAGCGCGGCGCTGGGCTATGGCCGCACAACGGGCTGGCTGAAGACCGTTTTCCCTCGGGTCTACGCCCAGATCCGTCTGCCAGTCTATGTCGTGCTTGCCTACGGGATGAGCGTTGTTGATGTCGCACTGATCCTTGGCCCCAACACCCCGCCGCCGCTGTCCGTACAGATCGTAAAATGGATGGGAGAGCCCGATTTTACCGCCCGCCTACTCGCTGCCTCTGCGGCACTTTTGCAATTGGCCCTCGTCGTCAGTGCGCTAGGCCTGTGGTGCATCGGAGAGTTGGTCTTCTCACGACTTGGCCTCGTTTGGATCAACAGCGGCCACCGTGGCGCGCGTGATGCGCCAATCCGGGCGTTTGCGCTGACGGGCGGTATCCTGTCGGCGTTATCGGTGCTTCTTGGCCTGATCGTCTTGGCAGTTTGGTCTTTTGCCGGTTATTGGGGCTTTCCCGATGCGCTGCCCGATACCTTCAATGTTAAGACATGGCTGCGCCAAGGGGACGGCGTGCTATCCGCCTTGGCCGAAACCGCCTTGATCGCCAGTGTCGTGACCTTGATCGCTCTAATACTGACTGTCGGTTGTCTGGAGGCAGAATATCGGCATAGGCGAACCTTAAGCCAACGCGGCCTTTGGCTGCTGTATCTGCCCTTGCTCATGCCGCAGACTGCTTTCCTGCCTGGTTTGCAGTCCTTGCTGCTGAATGTCGGCGCAGACGTGGGCCGGATGCCAGTGATGCTGGCACATCTGGTTTTCGTGCTACCCTACGTCTTCCTGTCGCTAGCTGATCCATTCCGCGCTTGGGACACCCGCAATGCTGCGGTCGCAGCAGCCTTGGGTGCTGGTCCGGATGGTGTCTTGTGGCGTGTGCGCCTGCCGATGCTGTTGCGGCCTGTTCTTACGGCGTTGGCCGTTGGTCTGTCGGTCAGTGTCGGGCAATACTTGCCGACTCTGTTGATCGGTGGTGGCCGTGTCGCGACCCTGACGACAGAGGCCGTGGCCCTGTCTTCCGGCGGTGACCGTCGTGCTATTGCCGTCTACGGCTTGATGCAGACAGGGGCCGCGCTGGTACCCTTTGGGCTTGCCTTGCTGATCCCGGCGCTGGTTTGGCGCAACCGCAAAGGACTAAGCCATGGTTAAGGGCCTGACGCTGGAGGATATCGCGATTTTCAAAGGCGGCCAGCCGCTTGTTGCGCTTGACCGGCATATCGCGCCGGGCACTGTACTAAGTGTCATGGGCCCGTCAGGCATCGGTAAGTCAACGCTTCTGTCAGTGGTGACGGGTACCTTGCCACCGGCGTTTACCTTCACCGGACGGGTTTTGCTTGACGGCGCTGATATCACTCATCTTTCGCCCCACCGCCGTATGGTCGGCATTTTGTTTCAGGACGATTTACTGTTCCCACATTTGTCCGTGGGCGCGAACCTTGCGTTTGGCCTACGCCCCGGTGGCAGTCGCGCGGACCGAAATGCGCAGATCGCGCAAGCGCTGGAGGAAGTGGAGCTAGGGGGCTTTGCCGACCGCGACCCCGCGACGTTGTCGGGTGGGCAAAAGGCACGGGTGGCACTGATGCGTATGTTGCTGGCAAATCCTTGTGCGTTGATGCTTGACGAAGCCTTTAGCCGACTGGATACGACCCTGCGGGCGCAGGTCCGCGCGTTGGTTTTCGCCCGCGCCCGCGACCGGGCGTTGCCGGTTTTGATGGTCACTCACGATGCAGAGGATGCTGCGGCTGCCGGGGGCGAAATCGTAAATTTGGGCGTTTAAGAAAGAGCGGCGAGCCCCGTGCCATCGTAGTACTGCAAGCGGCCGCATATATGCGCCGCCGGTCGTCTTAGAATGGTGCTCGTTCCTGGATAATGAAGCGCTTGGCGTCGATGTTCGCCGCACCTAAGCCTTCAGACTATTCGTCACCGGATTCCGCAAGCCTAGCATCAGCGTGCAGACTTTTTCGTACGACTTCGCCATGGCAAAGCCTCCAGATTTTTTGTTGGTCGAAGAGGTCAGGTGCCCCTTTCTGGTTCCGCCCACCGCGACCGACGGGGTACGCGAAACGCCAGCATGGCCTTGACCAACGGATTGCGGAACCGGGTCAGGTCAAGGGCTTCGTGAACGCCAGTCACGACCTCGCCGCTCAGTTGGGTGCGTACGGCGGACCGACTGTAAAATGGCGCATCCAGCATACCAAGCACCTGCTGTGGCGTTGTGCCTTGGTCCGCGCGCGTTTCGCGCCGGATGCGCCATAATGTGGGTCTGAAATCCGTGCGTGGCGGGGCGCTTGTGGGGCGGGCGGATCCATCGGGACAAAAGGCGATTGCCGTGTCGAACCGGGTCCCGTCGCGGCGCACCGCGTCATAAAAGCAAGTTGCCCCAGCGGTGGTTGGATAACGTCCCCAGGTCCAAAAGTCGAAATCCGCCTCTAGCGCGCGGGTGCCGAAATTGGCGTCGCAGTAGCCGTGGCCGGACCATTGCCAGCCATCGGCGTCCATATCCACTGTGATGTCGCTGATTGGTGCGAACGGCCGCCAGATATGGGCGCCGTCCGATGTCAGCGGCAACTCTACATTAGTGATCGCGTGCGGGGTAACTGTGATCGTACCCCGGACGCGAGAAATGACAGGCGGGCCACTGACCTCGTCGATGGTGATGATCAAAGACTGACCGTCCCAGTGCATCTGCGAAGGCCCAACCCGCAGCGTATCCGCTGTGGTCGTCAGGGCATCTCGCCCCCTGTCCGTCATGGTGAAACGCCCGCCTGGCCCGTAAGTCGCGACATTAATGCAGCAATGGTTGTCGGGATCGCGCCGCCCAGACCACGCATACCACGGGCTGAATACTGACCCGATGAAACCTATGACGGAAATTGCCTTGGTCCCGTCCTCGCTGATCCCGTCAACGTACCACCACGCGTAGCCATCGGGAGGGACAACAAGGTTGAAGACAGGTCGCTTAGCATCGCCTCGGCCGCATGCCGGGCGGAGAGTGTGGCCATTGGCACCCCCGCCCCCGGATGCGTCCCGCCGCCGCACAGGTAAAGCCCCGGCACCCTTGTCCGTGCCGTCGGACGCTTCAGTGCTGCCATCAGCCCCTGTGGGGATCGCCCGTAAAGGGACCCCCTGCTGCCGGGAAACAATTGTGCAAAGTCGGCCGGTCCGGTCACGGTCACGGGCCCGGTCGAGAAGGTCAGGCCGTAATGGCGAAGTCTGTTGAAAATCAGTGTCTGACATGGGAAAACCTCGGGGTTAGCAGTGTCCGTGACGGGGGCCGCGTTGCGGATTATCTCGAACCGTTGAAGCGTATCTGGTCCTGCGTCGTGATCCTGCGCGCAGATGTAAAGCGTGGCATCCCTTGGGATAATCCCCGCCGAAATATCGCGGAACTCTGCCTTGGGATCGTCGGCGAAAAAGACGGTGTGGTGGGCCAGCGGCAGGCCGACAGTAATCGCCGCAAAGCTTGCGACATGGGCGGATAGGCTGCGCGGAAGGATTGCGTCGTCATCAATGGCGGCCTTTGGTGCCGCACCAAGCAGGCCGTCGTGCAGGGCCGCCGGATCGCCATTGAACAACACCATATCGGCGGGGATGACGCCTGTATCTGTCTCGACGCCGCTGATCATACCACCTTGTTTGACGATCCGCCGTACGGGGGTGTCATATTGAAAAGTAGCGCTGAATGCCGCCGCCAGTCGCGCAAGTGTCTGTGCCAGCGCGATCATTCCGCCCTCTACCGTCCAGAGGCCCCGCGCTTCCGCTTCCCAGATTAACGAAAGTAGCGCGGGGGACGTCGCGGGATGTCCGCCAACGTAGGTGGAGTAACGGGCAAATAGCTGCGCAAGGCGCGGGTCGCGGAAGGATGCATCAACCAGTGCGCCCAAAGTGCGATGCGGGGCCATGTCCGCCAGAAGTCGGGGCTGTCGCAAGACCTGCCATGTTAAAGAGGGCTGGGACGGTTTCACGGCGTGCATCATCGGCCCCTCGAACGCCGTAAAAAGACGCGCGGCGCGTGCACTAAAGCGACGAAAGTCATCGGCACTGTCCGGGCCAAAAGTGTTCGCTATTCGGTCGGCGCTGTCTTTTGGGTTCGCCATAAGGTCAAGGGTCGTGCCGTCAGGCCAATAGTGTCTTGCCAAAGTGTTAAGTGGTTGCAAGGTCAGGTGGTCATCCAGCCGCAGTCCGACGTCGTTAAAAAGCGTCTCGAATACTGGCTTTAACGTCAGAACCGTAGGGCCAGCATCCACAGGCCCTGCGGCGGTCGGCAGGGTCCGCATCTTTCCGCCAAGCGTTGATTGGGCCTCGAGGACCATGACGTCACAGCCCGCGTGGGCCAGTCGCATGGCCGCCGCCAGCCCGCCTATGCCAGCCCCTACGATCACAACCTTAGCTGCCGTCCGATCCATGCTCGCCTCCTACCGTGGAGTGTTGACAGGAAATTGAAAACTGTCCAGTCTGGTTTACAGAATACTGTCTAATAAAAGTGACATTACGGAGGGGGAGCGATACATGCGCTTGTCAGATCGGATTGACGTTGCCATGTCACAGGCCATTCAGGCCGGGCAATCAGTGGCCGCCCCCGCTCGACTGGCGGCAGCGTTGACATATGCTGTGACCCCCGGTGGGGCCCGCATCAGACCGACGATTTTGCTGTCTGTTGCCATGGCCTGCGGCGATGATCGTCCTGCGCTGGCTGATGCTGCCGGGGTGGCATTAGAGCTTATTCATTCCGCCAGTCTTGTTCACGACGATCTGCCTTGCTTTGATGATGCCGATACGCGCCGGGGCAAGCCCGCCTTGCACCGCGCGTTCAGCGAACCACTTGCGGTGCTGGCGGGTGATAGCATGATTGTTATGGGGTTTCAGATACTTGCCCGTGCAGCGCGCCATGCCCCGGACCGGGCTATTGCGCTTATCGATGTTCTGGCGACGCGCACGGGTATGCCTTTCGGGATATGTGCTGGTCAGGGATGGGAAAGCGAGGCGCAAATCGACCTTGCCGCCTATCATCGTGCTAAAACAGGTGCGCTTTTTATCGCTGCCACGCAGATGGGTGCCATCGCCGCCGGTCAAGACGGAGAGCCTTGGATCGAACTGGGTGACCGCATCGGAGAGGCCTTTCAGGTTGCCGATGATCTGCGCGATGCTCTGTGCGATGCGACCGAACTCGGCAAGCCTGCTGGACAGGATGATTTGCATGGACGCCCCAATGCGGTGGCGCAGCTTGGTGTCCATGGGGCGGTCGCTCGCTTTGATGATATCCTTGCTGCTGCCATCTCATCTATCCCTGCCTGCCCTGGTGAAGCGGCTTTGGCGCAAATGGTCCGCGCCTATGCCGACCGGTTGGTTCCCGCTGTGGCGCGTAGCGCCGTGCCGGGCGAATGACGGCGGCGACCGATCTGGTGCCACAAAATCCGCGCCCCGGCTTGCGCCAGCGATTTATACGCCTGATTGCCGACCCAGTTTTTCAGGCCCGCGCAGCCCGGGTGCCTTTCCTTCGCAGCTTCGTGCGGTCGGAAGGTGCTGCGATGTTCGATCTTGTGGCGGGTTTCTGTCACAGCCAGATCCTGCTCGCCCTCGTCCGGCTTGATATTCCCCGGAATTTACTGGAAGCGCCAGCCGACACGAAATCGCTCGCCGTGCAATCCAGTATACCTCCGGATCGGATGCTGGTTCTGCTGAATGCCGCGGCGTCGCTTGGTTTGTTGTCGTCTTCTGGCACGATGTGGCGGTTGACGATCCGTGGTGCCGCGCTGGCGGGTGTGCCCGGTTTGCAAGGCATGATTGCCCACCATGATGTCCTTTACCGCGATTTGTCGGACCCGGTCGCCTTCTTTCGGGGCGAGGTGGATACCGAACTCGCAGCTTTTTGGCCCTATATTTTCGGCGCGGACGGCGCAATCGACCCTACGGTGACGGCTACTTATTCTGCCCTGATGGCCGACAGTCAGCGTCTTGTTGCTGCCGACACCATCGCTGCCGTCGATTGGCGGGCTAGTCGCCGCGTCATGGATGTTGGCGGTGGTACTGGCGCGTTCTTGACGGCGCTTGGTCAGGCGCGGGCAGATTTGCATCTGACGTTGTTCGACCTGCCTGCAGTGGCACCAGCGGCCGCGACCCGCTTTGCCACCGCTGGATTGACTGATCGGACAGCGATTCGCTTTGGGTCTTTCCGCGATGGCACCCTGCCTGACGGGGCGGATACGGTGACATTGATACGCGTGCTTTACGATCACACCGATACAACGGTCCTTGATTTGCTGACCCGTGCCCGTGCCGCCTTGCCGCGGGGTGGTCGACTGATCGTGTCAGAGCCGATGACGGGCGGGCCGCGTCCGCAGAGGGCCGGAGACGCCTACTTTGCGCTATATTGCATGGCGATGCGCACAGGTCGCGCCAGATCAGCCGCTCAAATCAAGGCGTTGCTGCAGCAGGCGGGCTTTGTGCAGGTGCGAAAGATGCAATCAGCACGGCCTTACGTGACTACCGTTATGACGGCGTGCTGCGGTATCTGACATCAAATGTGTCTAAAGGAATTGACAGATGGGTGTGTCTAGTTAAACTTACACATAGGATGTCAGAAATTTCTGACACCGGATCACGAAAGAAGGAGGGACACCATGCACACCACCGCCGTTCTTCTTAAAGCACCGGGCCAGCTCGACCTGTCAGAGGTCCGACTGCAGACGCCTGGTTCGGCAGATGTCGTCGTTCAGGTCCGCCATTCTGGTATTTCGACTGGTACTGAAAAACTGTTCTGGACGGGCGACATGCCCCCATTCCCCGGCATGGGTTTCCCGCTTGTCCCCGGCTACGAGGCTGCTGGCGAGGTGGTGGAGGCTGGCGCTGATGCCGACATACCAGTCGGTTCCCATGTTTTTGTGCCGGGTGCGAATTGCTACGATGGAGCCTTCGGCCTTTTTGGCGCAGCGGCCCAAACCGTGATTACGGCGGCTAGCCGTGTGACTCGTGTTGATGCCGGTCTAGGTGCATCGGGTGCGCTTCTTGCCCTTGCGGCTACTGCCCGCCACGCCATGGCAGGGCAGGGCAAGGCAGTACCTGACCTGATTGTCGGCCACGGCACGTTGGGTCGCCTGCTGGCGCGTTTGACGGTCTTGTCTGGCGCGCCCGCCCCGACCGTCTGGGATATTGATCCTGCCCGCCGCACTGGCGCAGCCGGTTACGACGTTATCGACCCCGCGACGGATACCCGTCGCGATTATAGCTCGATTTACGACGTGTCCGGCCAATCGGCGCTTTTGCCTGACCTGATTGGTCGTTTGGCGCGCGGCGGCGAAATCGTTCTCGCGGGTTTCTATACACAACCCCTCAGCTTCGCCTTTCCACCTGCTTTCATGAAAGAGGCGCGTCTGCGCATCAGCGCCGAATGGCAGGCCTGCGATATGATCGCGACCCGCGCACTTGTCGAATCTGGCGACCTTCGGCTTGACGACCTGATCACCCACACGATGCCGGCGATGCAAGCCACCCAAGCCTATCGCACCGCTTTTACGGGCACATCCTGCCTGAAAATGATCCTCGATTGGAATGCCGCATGAAAGATGAAGTCCCCAACCTCAAGGACTACGACCGTACCTTACGCGACGAAGCGAACGAGCCCACGCTGGAAGTGCCACAAGGCGCCCCCACGTCCAAGACCCAGATTATCGCGATCTACGGTAAGGGTGGCATTGGCAAATCGTTTACGCTGGCGAACCTTAGCCACATGATGGCTGAGATGGGCAAGCGCGTCCTGCTTATCGGCTGCGATCCAAAGTCCGACACGACGTCGCTTCTGTTCGGTGGCAAGGCATGCCCGACAATCATCGAAACCTCGTCCAAGAAGAAACTCGCTGGCGAAGAGGTCGCCATCGGCGATGTCTGCTTCAAGCGCGGCGGCGTCTTTGCGATGGAACTTGGCGGGCCAGAGGTCGGTCGCGGTTGCGGTGGACGCGGTATCATCCACGGTTTTGAATTGCTCGAAAAGCTAGGGTTCCACGATTGGGACTTCGACTATGTCCTGCTTGATTTTCTAGGCGATGTGGTCTGTGGCGGCTTTGGCTTGCCGATCGCCCGCGACATGGCGCAGAAAGTGATCCTTGTTGGCTCCAACGACCTGCAGTCACTTTATGTCGCCAACAATGTCTGCTCTGCGGTGGAATACTTCCGAAAGATGGGCGGCAACGTTGGCGTTGCAGGACTTGTCATTAACAAAGACGACGGTACAGGAGAGGCGCAAGCCTTTGCAAAAGCAGTCAATATACCCGTCCTTGCCGCCATCCCACAGGACGACGATTTACGTAAAAAGTCCGCAAACTATCAGATTGTCGGCACACATCAGTCCCAATGGGGGCCGATGTTCGAAGGTCTGGCAGAAGCGGTAGGCATTGCCCCGCCGGTTCGTCCGACGCCGCTGGATCAGGACGGCCTGTTAGGCCTGTTCGACAGCAAGGACACCGGTGGGGATTACCAGCTCGTGCCGGCCACAGACATCGACATGCGCGGCAAGCACGGAACACCCAAGGCAAGCCTGGAGGTCATCTACGATGACGCGTGAGGGTTTCCACGTCAGCAAGGATACAGACGGCATGGTGCTTGTCACCACGGCCCCTGTTTCATCTGGCCCGATAAAATCGGGCGAGGATGTGCCGTCGGCTGGGGTGGCGTCCTCAGCCACGGCTGGCCTCTGCTCTTCCAAGGAAGAGTTGGACCGCGCTGCCCGCGCCGCTGGCCAATCGGACCTTTTGGACCAGTACGCCAAGGATTACCCAAAAGGCCCGCACGACCAGCCGCAAAGCATGTGCCCCGCCTTTGGGTCACTGCGGGTCGGCCTGCGGATGAAACGGGTGGCGACGGTCCTATCTGGGTCTGCCTGCTGCGTTTATGGTCTGACCTTTGTGTCGCATTTCTACGGTGCGCGCCGATCCGTCGGCTACGTCCCGTTTAATTCAGAATCCCTCGTCACCGGTAAGCTATTCGAAGATATCCGCGAAAGCGTCCACGAGATGGCTGACCCGGATCGATATGATGCGATCGTGGTCACGAACCTTTGTGTGCCGACCGCATCCGGTGTGCCCTTGCGGTTGTTGCCAAAGGAAATCAACGGGGTACGGATCATCGGCATCGACGTACCCGGCTTTGGTATCCCGACCCACGCAGAGGCGAAGGACGTTCTGGCCGGTGCCATGCTGCACTATGCCCGGACCGAGGCAGAGGCCGGGCCTGTTGCCCGCCCGACCCGCGCCGCTGAAGATCGCCCCAGCGTCGCCCTGCTGGGAGAGATGTTTCCGGCAGATCCAATGATGATTGGCGCGATGCTGGGACCTATGGGCCTAGCCGCCGGTCCCACCGTGCCAACCCGGGAATGGCGAGAGCTTTATGCGGCGCTGGACTGTGGAGTCGCTGCTGCGATCCATCCATTTTATACGGCATCGGTCCGCGAATTTCAGGCCGCTGGCCGCACGGTCGTAGGCTCTGCCCCTGTAGGCCACGACGGTACCGCTGCTTGGCTTGCTGCGATTGGCGATGCCTACAATGTGCCAGCGGCCCAGATCGCCGCGGCGCAAAACGCCTTTCTGCCCGCGATCAAAGGGGCGCTGATGGGCAGCCAAATCGATGGTACGATCACGGTGTCCGGTTACGAAGGGTCGGAATTGTTGGTCGCCCGCCTGCTGATCGAAAGCGGCGCACATGTACCATACGTTGGGACTGCCTGCCCCAAGACACCATGGTCTGCCTTTGACGCCGAATGGCTGGCGGCAAAGGGTGTGACCGTAAAATTCAGGGCTTCGTTGGAACACGATATGGCCGTGATGGAAGGCGTTCGTCCGGACCTTGCCATCGGCACGACGCCTATCGTGCAGCGCGGCAAAGAACTGGGAATTCCGGCGTTATATTTTACCAACCTGATTTCTGCGCGGCCCCTGATGGGACCAGCAGGCGCTGGTAGTCTGCAGCAGGTTGTGAAGGCTGCAATGGGTGGCAAGGGCCGCATGGACCAGATGCGTGGGTTTTTCGAGGGCGTAGGTGCTGGCGATACGGCTGGCATCTGGGAGGGATCGCCTAATTTGCGGCCTGACTTTCGCGCGCAGCACCAGAAGAAACTGGACAAGCAGGCGCGCGCAGCGGCGGCGGAGGCGATGATATGAACATCGCGTTTGGTTCGAATTCTGCGGGTGGGCCCACCCACCCACCCTTGTCGGGGCTCTGCCCCGGACCCCGGGATATTTGGGACGAGAAGAAGGTCGGAACGCCATGCTAGTGACTGATCATGATCGGGCTGGCGGTTATTGGGGGGCGGTTTACGCTTTCTGTGCCACCAAGGGCTTGCAGGTCGTCATTGATGGGCCTGTGGGTTGTGAAAACCTGCCAGTAACATCTGTTCTGCATTACACAGACGCGCTGCCACCACACGAGTTGCCTATCGTCGTTACCGGCCTTGGTGAGACAGAAATGGGTGAGGGCACGGAAGCCGCGATGAAGCGAGCCTGGGATGTGCTGGATCCGGCGCTTCCTGCCGTAGTTGTAACGGGGTCCATCGCCGAGATGATCGGCGGCGGCGTCACACCGCAGGGTACAAATATCCAGCGATTCCTGCCGCGCACCATCGACGAGGATCAATGGGAAAGCGCAGACCGCGCAATGACTTGGTTATTCACGGAATTTGGCCAGACTAAGGGCCGGATGCCGCCCGAGAAAAAGCGTGAAGAAGGGGCCGCACCTCGCATCAATATCCTTGGGCCGATGTATGGCACATTCAACATGCCCTCTGACCTTGCTGAAATCCGGCGTTTAGTTGAAGGCATCGGCGCCGAGGTCAACATGGTCATGCCGCTGGGCACCCATTTAGCCGAAATGCGCAATCTGGTGAATGCCGAAGTCAACGTCTGCATGTACCGCGAATTCGGACGCGGTCTGTGCGAGGTCTTGGGCAAACCCTACCTTCAGGCCCCTATCGGGATTGAACAGACCACATTGTTTCTACGCACGCTGGGCGAGCTGCTGGGACTAGACCCGGAACCGTTCATCGAAAAGGAAAAGCATTCGACGTTGAAGCCGGTCTGGGACTTGTGGCGGTCGGTGACCCAAGATTTCTTTGCCACCTGCGAATTCGCCATCGTGGCGAACGAGACCTATGCCCGCGGCATTCGTAAATACTTGGAAGGCGATCTGGGTTTTCCCTGCGCATTTGCCTTTGCCCGTACTCGGGGGCAGAAGACGAACAACGACGAGGTGCGCCATCTGATGCACACCAAAAAGCCGCTGATCGTCATGGGTTCCATCAACGAGAAGATGTACATGGCCGAGATGAAGGCGGGCTTTGGCCCAGCGCCTTCTTTTATCCCCGCCAGCTTTCCTGGTGCAGCGATCAGGCGCCATACAGGTACGCCGTTCATGGGCTACGCAGGGGCAACCTATTTGCTCCAAGAAGTCTGCAACGGGCTGTTCGATGCTCTGTTTCACATTCTGCCGCTGGGCAGCGAGATGGACAAGGCCGAGGCCACGCCGACGAACCTGCGCCAGTTGCCGTGGGATGTTGATGCGCAGGCAAGGCTGGACGAAATTGTAGCCACTCA
This sequence comes from Loktanella sp., assembly GCA_024635625.1. Taxonomy (GTDB): domain Bacteria; phylum Pseudomonadota; class Alphaproteobacteria; order Rhodobacterales; family Rhodobacteraceae; genus Loktanella. The sequence continues at coordinate 38,232 of JAGXIQ010000160.1, forward strand.
TCCAATTTTGACGCGCATTTCTGCCGCGAAATCCCTGCGTGATGCTGCTGAAAAGGCCGCACGCGATGCGGGATGCAACAGGGTCGTGCTCGCATCCGTCGCAACACTTCAACCCACGACAGGAGGAAGATCATGACCGACTTTACGACGGACACGCCCGTCCTGCGCAGATGTAACGCAGCACCGAAACGCGAGTACTATGCCTATTTCGCGCTGATCTTTGCGGCGACTTTGCCGCTGTCGATGCTGACATGGGCATTGAAGACGGCCCGCCGGATGGAGCTGCCTGAAAAGGGCCCGATCGCCAGCGCTTGGTCACAGGCCCGCATCATTACGCCACATATTTTTAGCGCGTGACCCCATTCCCCCGTCGCAAGGGGAAACGATTTCGCCTGTCCACACGGGCGGCGAAGACCCGGCGGGGGATGAGCCCCCGTCAATACCCGGCCGCGGGGGGTGCGCGGTGTCAGTTCATATTTGGAGATCAAAAATGGCTGATAGAACCGACCTGTCTTTCACAGGTCTGACGGACGAGCAGGCGCAGGAGTTGCACTCGGTCTACATGAGCGGTTTCGCGATCTTCACGGCTGTCGCCGTGGTCGCTCATATCCTGACCTACATCAAACTGCCCTGGTTCAGCTGGTAAGGAAGGGACGACACAATGGCACAGTTCTACAAGATCTGGCTCATCTTCGATCCGCGTCGCGTCTTCGTGGCACAGGGCGTCTTCCTGTTCCTACTGGCGGTGATGATCCATCTGGTTCTGCTCTCGAATCCCGAGACGAACTGGTTCAACCGCGCCTTCGGCCCGGAAATTGCCGCCGAATAACGCAGTTGCGTAACACCTGCTGCGGGCGGGCGATGTTCGCCCGCGGCGAACTAAGGAACATGCACGACAGACCGCCCGGACAGGGGCCTTGGCCTGTCCTTTGATACAGTGAGGGGAAGATGGCACAGCTCAGCTTCGAGAGAAAATACCGGGTCCGTGGCGGGACCCTCGTCGGCGGCGATCTGTTCGATTTCTGGGTGGGGCCATTTTATGTGGGCTTCTTTGGGGTCACGACATTCTTTTTCGCCGCCCTTGGTACGATCCTGATTTTTTACGGGGCCAGTCAGGGGCCAACCTGGAACCCGTGGTTGATTTCGATTGACCCACCTAGCCTAGAGGTTGGCCTTGGCGCCGCGCCGCTACTAGAGGGGGGCTTGTGGCAAATCATAACGATTTGCGCGATCGGCAGCTTCGTCAGCTGGATGATGCGAGAGGTCGAAATCTGTCGCAAGTTGGGGATCGGTTATCACGTACCCGCAGCCTTTGGCGTCGCGATCTTTGCATACGTTACGCTGGTCGTGATCCGGCCCGTTCTGATGGGGGCATGGGGCTATGCGTTTCCTTACGGCATCTTCAGTCACCTCGATTGGGTGAATAACACTGGCTATGCCTATGGCAATTTCCACTACAACCCTGCCCACATGGTAGCGATCAGTTTCTTCTGGATCACGGCGCTGGCGCTGGCCTTGCACGGGTCGTTGATCCTGTCGGCGATGAACCCGGCCCGCAAGGGTGACGAGGTCAAGACACCGGACCATGAAGACACCTATTTTCGCGATCTGATAGGGTATTCGATCGGGCCACTTGGCATCCACCGTCTGGGCCTGTTTCTAGCGCTTTCTGCCGGGTTTTGGTCGGCGGTTTGTATCGTGATTTCCGGCACCATCTGGTTCCAGGAATGGATTGTTTGGTGGGACTGGTACTACGAATTGCCTTGGTGGGTAGACCTGTAAGGAGGGATGAAAAATGGCTGAATATCAAAACATCTTCACGCAGGTCCAGGTTCAGGGGCCGGTTGAAATGGGGGTCGCAGCAGATCCCACAACGAACTTCGAACGGACTAAGAAGGCAAGGTTTTCGACCCTTGCCGGTCTGGTCGGCAATGCACAGGTCGGACCGGTTCACCTTGGTCCTTACGGACTGGTGGCGGTCGTCGGCTTCGCGACTTGGTTCTTTATCATTGGTATGAGCTTTTGGGCGCAAGTCGATTACAACCCCGCAATATTCCTACGCGACCTGTTCTGGCTATCGCTGGATCCGCCGTCGCCGGAATACGGCCTTGGCTTTGCACCGCTGGATGAGGGTGGTTGGTGGTTGATTTCCAGCTTCTTCTTCCTTGTCGGGTGCTGTTCGTGGTGGATTCGTACCTATACCCGCGCCACAGCGCTGGGCATGGGGCATCACGTCAGCTGGGCCTTTGCCGCGCTGCTGTGGCTGATCTTTGTCCTTGGTCTGATCCGGCCGATCCTGATGGGATCATGGAGTGAGGCCGTGCCCTATGGCATCTTCTCTCACCTGGACTGGACGAACCTGTTTTCGATCACCTACGGCAACCTATTCTACAATCCGTTCCACGCGCTTTCGATCGCGTTCCTGTACGGGTCTGCCCTGCTGTTTGCGATGCACGGCGGCACCATTCTTGCTGTCAGCCGTTTTGGGGGCGACCGGGAACTGGAACAAATTGTGGACCGCGGCACTGCCACGGAACGCGCTGCCCTATTCTGGCGCTGGACCATGGGGTTCAACGCGACGATGGAAGGTATCCACCGCTGGGCATGGTGGTTCGCAGTGCTGACCCCGCTGACGGGGGGCATCGGTATCCTGCTCACTGGCACGGTCGTCGATAACTGGTATGCTTGGGCGCAGGTCCATGGCTATGCCCCGAACCTGTAGGGAGGACGCGGAATGTCCGACAAATCAAACATCCTGAACGTCAGCGAACGGACCCGCCTGTCCGGTGACGTTACACTTCTGATGTTAAAAGGCGCAGGATATGCCGCCGTCGTGGTGATCGGGCTTTGGTTTACCATCGCCGTGATCGCCGCGGTCGGGCGTGCCCTGCCTGCGGAAAGCCGGGAACAGCCTGACCCAACGCCGCTGTCTATGAACACGATCCCCGCCAGACCGGTCGAAACGGTTTAGGCTGCGGGTTTGGCCTTGGTGGTAGTGCGACGCTGCTGCCGGGGTCTGCGCCGTCGGATCGCCTCTTCCCGGTGATCCGTCAGGGGTGCCCGCTTCCCGGCATCGGCATCCCGTTCCCGACCTGTTGGCTACAGGGCTGGCGTCGCAAAGGGTTTCACCCTCTGCGACGCCATTTTCAATCTAACCGGAGGCTCGCCATGACCAAGACACCGCATCTGGACCTCGTGACCGAGGTGGCAAGTCTGCGACAAATGACTGACAGCGCGCTGGCGGGTGTCGCGCGGGATGTACGCAATACGGTGATCGACGCGGTCAGCGTGACCGGCGGGCACCTTGGATCGTCGCTGGGGGTGGTGGAATTGGCGGTGGCGATCCACGCGGTGTTCGACACGCCACGCGACAAACTGGTCTGGGACGTGGGCCACCAGTGTTATCCGCACAAGATCCTGACGGGCCGCCGCGAAAGAATGCACACACTGCGACAAGAGGGCGGCTTGTCTGGCTTTACCAAGCGGGCCGAGAGCGAATTTGACCCTTTCGGTGCGGCACATTCGTCGACATCTATTTCCGCCGCGCTGGGTTTCACTGTCGGCCGCGACATGGGGATGGACACGGGTGACGCGATTGCCGTGATCGGTGACGGGGCAATCAGTGCTGGCATGGCCTATGAGGCGATGAACAATGCTGGGGCCGAAGGGCGGCGACTGTTCGTCATCCTGAATGACAACGAAATGTCGATTGCACCCCCGGTTGGCGCGATGTCGAAGTATCTGTCCGGTCTTTATGCGTCCCCTTTAGGAGAGATGCACCGGATGGCCGAAGGGTTCGAAGCAGCGCTGCCCGGCCCCTTGCGCGATCACGCCCGCCGGGCGCGGCAGTTGGTGACGGGGGCAGCAAGTGGCGGGCAGGGCACGCTGTTCGAAGCACTCGGGTTTTCCTACATCGGTCCGATTGACGGGCACGACCTAAGCCAACTGCTGCCAGTGCTGCGCACCGCGCGGACGCGGGCGACCGGGGCGGTCCTGATCCATGTCTGCACGGTCAAGGGTAAAGGATATGCCCCTGCTGAAACCGCTGCCGACAGAGGGCATGGGGTTGGAAAGTTCGATCCGGCTACGGGTGTGCAATCCAAGGGCAAGCCCGCACCGAAGAGCTATACGCAGGTGTTCGGAGAGGCGCTGACCGCTGAGGCCGCGCTTGATGCGAAAATCGTGGCAGTGACGGCGGCGATGCCGGGTGGGACCGGCCTGGATATCATGCAAAAGCGGTTCGCTAAGCGGGTCTTTGATGTTGGTATCGCAGAGCAGCATGGCGTGACTTTTGCTGCGGGCATGGCCGCAAGCGGGCTGCGGCCATTCTGTGCGATTTATTCGACGTTCCTGCAGCGTGGCTACGATCAGATCGTACATGACGTGGCCTTGCAGGAGTTGCCGGTGCGATTTGCAATCGACCGGGCGGGGTTAGTAGGACAGGACGGGGCGACACATGCAGGGGCCTTTGACGTGGGCTTTTTAACCGCGCTGCCCAACATGGTCGTCATGGCTGCGGGGGATGAGGTGGAACTGATGCACATGATCCGTACCGCCGCACAGTATGACGCTGGGCCGATCGCGTTCCGCTATCCGCGCGGATCGGGTGAGGGGATGGCCCTGCCAGAGCGGGGGCAAGTGATCGAGATCGGCAAAGGACGGATTCTTGTAGAAGGCTCTGATGTGGCGATCCTGTCGTTCGGCGCGCATCTGGGAGAGTGCCGCAAAGCCTGCGCATTGATGACCGCGCAAGGCGTGACGCCGACGCTTGCCGACGCGCGTTTTGCCAAGCCACTGGATCGCGACCTGATCTGGCAATTGCTGCAGCATCATAAGGCGCTGATCTGCGTCGAGCAGGGGTCGCGTGGCGGGTTCGGTGCTATGGTACTGCACGATCTTGCGAATGACGGGCTGCTGGATGGGCGCTGTCAGGTCCGAACCATGACGCTGCCGGATTGGTTCATTGATCAGGCGAGCCCAGAGGCGATGTATGCCGAAGCCGGCCTGACATCAGTGGATATCGCCGCGACGGCGCTGGAGGCGGCAGGACTGCGCATGAAGCCGGTGATGGGTTTGGCTTAAGGCGCAGGGTGGGCTAAATAGGTATCAAAACCTAAACTCTTCGCATGCTGTAGGCAATTCATAGGATAATTACTTTACATCAATGAGTTGTGTCAGATTTCGCGGGCCGGGCGCAGGTTGGAATGCCAAAGCCCTCGGCAGTCGTGTTTCTGAAAAATGCGAGGAGACTGGAGCCGCTGTGGTGCTACCGGTCCGGTTTTCGTTGCAACCGGGGTGGGCCGGTCTTAGCTAAGCGTCAATCATATAGGAGTGACGCGCGATGGATCCGCAATTGCAGTTGGGCGACTTTTTGGGGCAGAACCTTGTCCTGCTGTTGCTAGCACTGTTCATTATCGTTTGCGTCGTTGCCGGTGTCCGGATCGTGCCGCAGTCCGAGAAATATGTGGTTGAGCGTTTGGGCCGGTTGCACTCGGTATTGGGGCCTGGGATTAACTTTATCGTCCCGTTTTTGGACCGGGTACGGCACAAGGTCAGCATCCTCGAGCGGCAACTGCCGTCGATGCAACAAGATGCGATCACATCCGACAACGTCTTAGTGCAGGTCGAAACGAGCGTTTTCTATCGGATCATTGAACCCGAGAAGACTGTGTATCGGATCCGTGACGTGGACGGGGCGATTTCTACTACTGTTGCGGGCATTGTTCGGTCAGAGGTAGGCCGGATGGAGTTGGATCAGGTGCAGTCGAACCGCAGTAGTGTCATCGCGGCCGTACGTGAACAGCTTGCGCAGCAGGTCGATGACTGGGGGATCGAGGTGACGCGAGCCGAGATTTTGGATGTGAACCTTGATGCCGCCACGCGGGCCGCAATGTTGCAGCAGTTGAACGCTGAACGGGCGCGGCGTGCGCAAGTGACAGAAGCTGAAGGCCGCAAGCGATCGGTCGAGCTTCAGGCAGATGCAGATTTATACTCGGCCGAGCAGGAGGCCAAAGCGCGCCGTGTTTTGGCGGATGCAGAGGCCTATGCAACGCAAGTCGTGGCCGTCGCTATCGCAGAGAACGGGCTAGAGGCGGCGCAGTATCAGGTTGCTCTGAAACAAGTCGAAGCGATTGCCAAGATTTCTCAGGGTGCCGGTCAGCAGACAGTCATCCTGCCGGCGGATGCGGTTGAAGCCTTTGGCAATGCGTTTCGCATGTTGAAGGGCAAGGCGTGATGTTGTGGTCTGTATGGTGGGTTTGGCTATCAGGTGCGCTGGCGCTGGCGACGTTGGAAGTGATCGTTCCAGGCTACATCTTTTTGGGGTTCGCGGCGGGGGCAGGGTCGCTGGCAATGATCCTTTTGATCGTGCCGATTACCTCGATGCCTATGATACTCGTTATGTTCGCTGTGCTGTCTCTGGTGGCCTATCTGGCAATGCGAAGGGTTTTCGGACTGCCGGGTGAAAAGCCTAAAGTCTGGGACCGGGACATCAACGACTGAATAAAAACGGCCCGGTGTCCGAGGGGGACACCGGGCCAGTTAGAAGGTCGCGCCCTGAGGCAATCGTCAAGGGACAGAGGCAGAGATTGCGGCAGCAGGCCTTCGGGAATGCTGAATTTAGATGGAGGACAGTAGCGACGAACCGCTGTCCGACATGCGCAGTGCGTGCTTGGCAAGGCCCGTGCGGACACGGTCCATATCCATGCTAAGTGGGCCAGCCACCATGCAGGGATAACGGAACGTGCGGCCAGCGCGCTGAATGTCGACGCGTGCCTCGAAAGCACCGGCGGTTGCGTTGTAACGGACGTCGCCAAGGTTGATCTGTGTCATGCTCGTCTACTCCTCGATCAGCGTGCGGTCTGGGCCGCGTGGGCTGGTGTGATCTATTGGACGTATAACGGCATCAGATTGTAAAAAGTTCCGCGTCAAGCGAATTTTGTTATTTACACGTTAAAAGCGATTCAGTTCGGCCGTATTTCGCCAAGGATCGCTTTGACTGCGGCGCGGGGGTCTTGTGCCTTCCAGATCGGCCTGCCGACCACGATGTGATCCGCCCCGTCTGCCAGTGCAAGTGCTGGTGTAGCAACGCGTTTTTGGTCACCAAGGGATGCGCCGGCGGGGCGCACGCCCGGTGTCACAATCAGGCGACCAAGCGATTCGGGAAGCGCACGAATCGCAGCAGCTTCTTGCGGAGAAGCGATCACGCCGTCGGCGCCTGCCTCGAACGCGCGGGCGGCGCGTTCTACGACGAGGTCGGAAATCTCACCGTTGCGGATCAGAGAGGAATCCAGATCGGCACGATCCAGTGACGTCAAAATCGTGACGGCAAGGATTTTCATATTGGAACCTGCGGCACCTTCTTTGGCGGCGCGGACGACATGGGGGTCGCCGTGGACGGTCAAGAAATCGAGGTCAAATTGGGTAAAGCCACGCACAGCAGCCTCTACCGTGGCGCCGATGTCAAAAAGCTTCATGTCGAGGAAGATGCGCTTGCCGTGTTCCTGCTTAAGCTCGTTTGCCAGTGCCAGCCCGCCGCCGGTCAGCATGCCGAGGCCAATCTTGTAAAAGGACACTGAGTCGCCGAGGCGCGTGGCTAAATCCATGCCAGCGATCACGTTGGGTACGTCAAGAGCGACAATCAGGCGGTCATCGGCAAGGGTCATGGGCTTTCCTTTCGTGGATGACTTGGGTCTAGTCCGAAGCGGACGCGGGGGCAATCGGAGGGTGACATGCGCAGCAGTCTGGAAGTTTATGATCTAGCGCGGGAGCGGAGCCGGGTGCTGTGGCAAATCGACGACCTGATCGAAGCCCCGAACTGGCATCCCGAGGGGTGGCTGTTAGTGAACCGGGGTGGGCGGTTAGTTCGTGTCCCGCTGGACGGAAGTGATGTCAGCGAGATTGACACCGGGTTCGCGGACGCCTGCAATAACGACCATGGGTTTAGCAGTAATGGTGCGTTCATCTACTTCTCGCACCATGTCGGCAAGCTGGCGACGTTGTACCGCGTGCCGGTGACGGGTGGCATGCCGGAACAGGTTGTGCCGGACATACCGTCGTACTGGCATGGCGCCAGCGCTGATGGAGAGATTGCATATTGCGCAAGGCGCGGTGGGCGGTACGAGATTTGCGTGATGCAGGATCGAGAGGTTCAGCTAACGGGACGGCAGTATGACGAGGGGCACAACGATGGGCCCGACTACAGTGCTGATGGTCAGTGGATTTGGTTTAATTCTGACCGTAGCGGTCAGGCGCAGATTTGGCGGATGCGGCGGGACGGGAGTGATCAGCAGCGGATGGTCTTCTCGGAAACGGTGGACTGGTTTCCGCATCCAAGTCCAGACGGACGGCATGTGCTGTATTTGGCTTACCCTGAAGGGACGCAGTTTCATCCGCGCGATCTGGATGTACAGTTGCGAATGTTGCCGCAGGGCGGTGGCGAAAGCCGCAAGATCATGGATATGTTCGGCGGGCAGGGGACGGTGAATGTGCCGTGCTGGTCGCCGGATGGCAGTGCTTTTGCCTATGTGCGCTATACTGCGACGCATTGACCAAAGGGCGGCTTGGACCTAGGTCCGTTCGAAAGGGTTCGCCCTGCACGTGATGACAAGGAGTTTCGTGATGGCACAAAAGACAGGCGGCTTCGCCTCTAATCCGTTTTTCATGATCGTTGGGCTGGGCGCTGGTGTGGCTGCGGTTATCGCGCTGGCAATCGCGGCGACGCTGCCTACGACCGGTGAGGCCGTCGGCCCAGCCCCGGTTGTCGAAGAAGTTGCTGCAGAAGGCGATGCCGCGGCGACTGATGCAGCCACCCCTGACGAAGCGGTTGCGGCCGAAGAGACTGCACCGACCGAAGAAGTTGCCGCACCTACGGAAGAAGCTGCTCCTGCGGAAGAAACAGCCGTTGAGGACTCTGCCGCACCCGCAGAGGAAGCTGCCCCGGCTGAGGAAGCTGCACCTGCAGCTGATGCCGCTTCACCTGCGCAAGATGAAGCCACACCTGAGCAAAGTGGAAACGCGGTGACACCCGCCGACACTGACGCAACCACGACGCCGACAGGCGAGGCTGCAGAGCCTGCGCCCGCGCCGGAAGCATCGACTGACGAAGCCCCGGCACCAGAGGCAGATGCGGCGGCGCCTGTTGCAGACCCAGATGCGGAAGCGACGACCGAGGGTGGTCTGGTTATCGATCAGACCGTTGATTCTGATAACGGTGCCGCTGGTGGCACCGATCCGGACGGTGGTGCGGCCCCGGTGTTTCCGACGCCCTCTGGTCCCGAAGGCGCTGACGGCAACGCGCTCACCACAGAGTAACCGTTCATAAACTGTCAGAAGGCGCGCCCTGCGAGGGGTGCGCCTTTTTTTGTTGCTCGGTGCGTATTGCGGGGTGTGTGTTACTTGCAACAGGATATAAGCCCCCCCATCTTTTGAATGAGGCCCGATACGGGACGTGCCGCGACGCGGGCGATCCCATCCCTAGGGTGCTTTACAGGAGAGAACGACATGAACCTTGAATCATTCACGGAACGATCACGCGGCTTCATCCAAGCTGCTCAGACTATTGCTATGCGCGAAAATCATCAGCGGCTGCTGCCGGAACACCTGTTGAAGGCGTTAATGGATGATAGCGAAGGGTTGGCGGCCAACCTGATTTCGCACGGAGGCGGTGACGCAAAGGTCGTGCGCGAGCATGTGAACGCTGCGGTGGGGAGGATTGCGTCTGTAACCGGTGATGCTGGCCAAACTTACATGGATAATGCGACGGCCAAAGTGCTGGACGAGGCTGAAAAGCTGGCCAAGAAGGCTGGCGATAGCTTTGTGCCGGTAGAGCGGATCCTGACGGCGCTGACGATTGTGAAATCAAAGGCTAAGGATGCGCTGGACGCTGGTAAGGTTACGCCAACGGGTTTGAATGCCGCGATCAATGACGTGCGCAAGGGTCGGACGGCTGACAGTGCCTCCGCCGAAGATGGTTACGACGCGTTGAACAAATATGCCCGCGACCTGACTGAAGCGGCGCGTGAGGGCAAGATTGACCCGATCATCGGGCGCGACGAGGAAATCCGTCGTTCGATGCAGGTGTTGAGCCGCCGGACCAAGAATAACCCAGTCCTGATTGGTGAACCGGGCGTGGGTAAAACCGCGATTGCCGAGGGTTTGGCCCTGCGCATCGTGAACGGTGATGTGCCTGAAAGTTTGCGTAATAAACGGCTAATGGCTCTCGACATGGGTGCCCTGATCGCGGGTGCAAAATATCGCGGCGAGTTCGAGGAGCGACTGAAGTCGATCCTGAAAGAGATTGAGGCTGCGGCAGGCGAAGTCATTCTGTTCATTGACGAGATGCACACGCTGGTCGGCGCTGGAAAGTCGGACGGCGCGATGGACGCGGCGAACCTGATTAAGCCCGCCTTGGCGCGTGGTGAGCTGCACTGCGTGGGTGCCACGACGCTGGACGAATATCGCAAGTATGTTGAAAAGGACGCTGCCTTGGCGCGTCGTTTCCAGCCGATCATGGTCGAAGAGCCGACTGTCGTGGACACGATAAGTATTCTGCGCGGCATCAAGGAGAAGTACGAATTGCACCATGGTGTGCGGATCAGCGACTCTGCCTTGGTCGCGGCTGCGACGTTGTCACATCGCTATATCACGGACCGCTTTCTGCCGGACAAGGCCATCGACTTGATGGACGAGGCTGCATCGCGTTTGCGCATGGAAGTTGACAGCAAGCCAGAGGCACTGGATGCGCTGGATCGCGACATCATGCAAAAGCAAATTGAGCAGGAAGCGCTGCGCAAAGAGGACGACAAAGCATCCAAGGATCGCTTGGCCAAGTTGGAAGAAGAGCTGGCCAATCTGCAGGAACGCGCGTCCGGGATGTCAGCAAAATGGCAGGCAGAGCGTGACAAGCTGGAATCCGGGCGGAACCTGAAGGAACAGCTCGACCGTGCACGGGCAGAGTTGGAAATCGCCAAGCGTGAAGGTAATCTGGCAAAGGCCGGAGAGCTGTCTTATGGCGTGATCCCGACATTGGAACGGCAGTTGTCCGACGCGGACGATAATGCAGATCTGATGGTGGAAGAAGCGGTCCGGCCTGAACAGATCGCAGAGGTTGTCGAGCGTTGGACTGGCATTCCAATGTCCAAGATGCTGGAAGGCGAACGCGACAAATTGCTGCGCATGGAAGATGAGCTTGGTAAGCGGGTCATCGGTCAAAAGGCCGCTGTGCGGGCTGTGTCCAACGCGGTTCGGCGTGCGCGGGCTGGTCTTAACGACGAGGGGCGGCCGCTTGGCAGTTTCCTTTTCCTTGGGCCAACGGGTGTCGGTAAGACAGAGCTGACGAAGGCGTTGGCAAACTATCTGTTCGATGATGACGCCGCGATGGTACGGATCGACATGAGTGAGTTCATGGAGAAGCATGCTGTATCACGTCTGATTGGTGCCCCTCCGGGGTATGTCGGCTATGAGGAAGGTGGTGTTCTGACCGAAGCCGTGCGTCGGCGTCCGTACCAAGTGGTGCTGTTCGACGAGGTCGAAAAAGCGCATCCGGACGTGTTCAACGTGTTGTTGCAGGTATTGGACGACGGGATGCTGACGGATGGACAGGGTCGGACTGTAGACTTTAAGCAGACGCTGATCATCTTGACGTCGAACCTTGGCGCGCAGGCACTGAGCCTGATGCCGGATGGCGCGGACCCTGCAGAGGCCAAGCGTGATGTGATGGAAGCAGTGCGGGCGCATTTCCGCCCGGAGTTCCTGAATCGCCTCGACGAGACAATCATCTTTGATCGTCTGGCGCGGTCTGACATGGCTGGGATCGTCACGATCCAGATGAAGCGGCTGGAACAGCGACTGGCGGGGCGGAATATCCACCTTGATCTGGATCAGGGGGCGCTGACCTGGCTGGCCGAAGAAGGCTATGACCCAGTGTTCGGCGCGCGGCCATTGAAGCGGGTGATCCAGCGGGCGTTGCAGGATCAACTCGCAGAGATGATCCTGTCCGGGGAAGTGCAGGATGGGGATACGATCCCGGTCAGTTCTGGCCCTGAGGGCCTGATTATCGGTGGCCGGGTGTCGGGGTCGCAGCGTCCCCGACCAGATGACGCCGTAGTACACTAATTGAAATGGCGGGGGAGACCCCGCCATTTTCGTATCGACCGATAGGGCAGTGACGGTCGGCGCGGCAACACCGTTGCGTGAGATCGCCGATCCGGCGGGTGATAGCCTGTCATTTGAAGCGATTTCTGATAGGGTGTTTCCTAATAGAGCGTGCGACCAACGTGCGTCCGATCGAGCAGGAACAGCCCATGACAATTTCGAACGATAACCCGGATTCGGACGGCCCTTGGTATCTGTGGAAGTCCAGTATCATCATGATTTCCGTCACGATTATCGCCATCGCGAGCATCGCATACGATGTGCTTTCGCAGGATGCGGCGCCAGCTACGGGCTTTCGGATCATCGAGAACGGCACGATCATGAGTGGCGATCCCGTCGATTCGAATCTGCGCTGACGTAGTCAGCGTGCAGGTTTGGTGTCGTCGCTTTGAATGCGCCGGATTATAGTGTGGTCGTGTGGGCTGCCCAATCTGATCGGCATAAACACAAAAGCCCCGGCAGATTGCTCTACCGGGGCTTCGTGGTTCAAACAGTCGGATTTACATCGGCGGCATGATTACGGTGTCGATCACGTGGATCACACCGTTTGTCGCTGCGATGTCTGGTGTCGTCACCGTGGCACCGTTGACCGTCACGCTGTCGCCTACGGCAAATGTCACGTCCTGACCTTCGACCGTGGTGGCTGTCATGCCATCGGTCAGGTCGGCTGCCATGACGGTGCCCGGCACGACGTGATAGGTGAGTATTTTGGCCAGTGCCTCTGGATCTGCCAGCAAACCCTCTACTGTTCCTTCGGGAAGAGCAGCGAAGGCTTCATCAGTGGGTGCGAATACGGTAAAGGGGCCTTCGCCCTTCAGCGTTTCGACCAGACCGGCGGCTTGGACGGCAGCTACGAGGGTTGTGAAGTTACCAGCGTCGATGGCGGTATCGACGATGTCTTTCTCGGCGGCGTGGGCAGCGGCGAACGCGCCGGTCCCAAGGGTGATCAGGGCGGCGGTCGTCATGAACGTACGTCGTAGCATGGTGGTCGTCTCCTATCGAGTGTTGCGTGCAGCCATCGTGGCTGCATTTCGTTCATATGGTCGCAATTCGAAAAAAGTTTACTCGCGAGCTGCGACGACCTGTCACTGGTCCAAGTCAGATCGCCGCCTAAGCTGCGGTAGTTTTAGATTTCAAGACGCAGCAGTGTGATCTGGCGTGATTGGCCGTGGGCGAATTAAGTGGCTTTCAGCCTGCGTTACAGCCCGCCCGCGGCATCGTGAGAAACCTTTCAGCCGAGATATGCGTATATAAGACAACGCAGATTGAGGAGACCCTGATGGCCTATCGCTGGAAGAACGACCTGACCCCCGCCGACGTGACGCCAAAGGCTGCGTTCCTGAACCGACGACAGATGATCGCGGGCACAGCGGGCCTAGGCGCAATCGCCGTCGCCGGCAAGGTCAGTGCGCAGGATGCGCTGGAGCCCAATACGCTGGAAGAAATCACGACCTACAATAATTTCTATGAATTCGGCACCGGCAAGACGGATCCTGCACAAAACGCCAGCGCCATGGTCATCGACCCGTGGAAGGTAACGGTGGATGGGTTGGTCGATAAACCCGGCGAATATTCCCTTGCAGATCTGGCTGAGGGCCTAACCACCGAAGAGCGTATCTATCGTTTCCGCTGCGTGGAGGCGTGGTCGATGGTCGTCCCTTGGCAAGGGTTCGAACTGGCTGATCTGTTGACGAAGGTCGGTGTCCAGTCGGGCGCCAAGTATGTCGCCTTTGAAACCGTGGTTCAGCCAGAGAACATGCCGGGCGTTCGGCGCGGGGTTATCGACTTTCCCTATTTAGAGGGCCTGCGGTTGGACGAGGCGATGCATCCGCTAACAATCATGGCGACGGGCCTCTACGGAGAGCCGCTGCCTAAGTCGACTGGAGCACCGATCCGTTTGGTGGTGCCGTGGAAGTACGGTTTCAAGTCGATAAAGTCGGTTGTAAAAATATCATTGGTCGCCGAAGAGCCGAAGACGACATGGAATGACATCAATGCCAGCGAGTATGGCTTTTATTCCAACGTGAACCCGACTGTGGATCATCCGCGTTGGTCGCAATCGTCAGAGCGACGCATCGGTGGAGGCCTGTTCTCTAGCCGGCAGGATACCCTGATGTTCAATGGCTATGACGAAGTCGCGAGCCTGTATGACGGCATGGACTTGTCGAAAGACTTTTGATGAAGGTCGCATCCACTATCAATAGCACCGTACGGCGCGTCCCAGCGTGGACTTTGTATATAGTTGGGGCTGCCTATCTGGTTTGGCAGTTTTGGCTGGCTCTGAATCAAATCGGACCTTACGCGGTCGAGCCGATCAATGTGCTGGAACGGGAGTATGGAGAGGCCGCATTAATCCTGATTATAGTCGGGCTGGTCATCACGCCACTGCGGAAATTGACCGGTCTAGCACTGATCAAGTTTCGGCGGGCGATTGGCCTTTTAACATTCTTCTTCGTCTTGGCGCATTTTCTGGTCTTCGCGATATTGGACGTCCAGACATTGGGGCGTGTAGTGACAGAAGTGGTCAAGCGCCCCTATGTCACGGTCGGTTTTATTGCCTTTATCGGATTGATCCCACTCGCGGTGACATCAAACAATTGGTCGATCCGTCGGCTGGGGCCAGTACGGTGGCGGCAACTCCACAAGTTGGCCTATCCGATCGCGATGCTCGGAGCGTTGCATTATGTCTGGTTGGTCAAAGGGTGGCCGCTTGAGCCGTTTGTCTACATGGGGGCGATTTCGATTCTACTTGCCCTACGCGTAAAGTGGACGCGGATTCGGTCGTTTCTAGGAGCACGCGGCCAGTCGGCCGATGCCTAGCCGCTAGGTCTTGTGGGTAACCCTGTGGGTAACCACAAGGAGGTCAGTTGGTTTGGTCACATTCTTCCGATCCGACCTTAGGTCACTGATGTAATATTTCACTAAGGCATTAAGAAACCAGAGAAATTAGGCGTGTCATAAAAAATGCGTATTTACCCCAAAAGGCACTTGCGGGCCTCCGTTACTATCCGTAGAACCCCTCTCAACGAAGCGACGCACTAGCCGCTACGGACGACCGGAAGAGCCAGACAGACGATAGACTGGGTCGGATGGAAGTTAGATAATTCGGAGTTTGACGGGCGGGCGCGCCAACAAGATAGGGCGCACCATGAAGTTATTTATCCAACGCTGTTTGAAAATTTAGTATCTGAAGAGATATGTGGGCGGTTTGGTTCGGTTCGATGGATCAGACGTCTGTATATCGCGCTCATAGACTTAGGTCGATGATTGAGTGTCAGCTTCACTGTTTGATGTGGTTTCTTGTTA
>JAGXIQ010000161.1 GCA_024635625.1 Loktanella sp.
ATCCAGAACGACGATCGCCGCCGCAAAGCGGGCAGCCGGGGTCATAATTGGTCCACTACGATAAGAACGACCTGCAACACGTTGATCTCAGGACCCAATGCGGTAGTTCGGGCTTTCCCGCGTGATTTGCACGTCATGCACGTGGCTCTCGCGCAGGCCCGCGCCTGTGATCTTCACAAACGTACAATTCTTACGCATGTCGGGCACGGTAGCGTTGCCAGTATAGCCCATTGCCGCCCGCAGACCGCCGACAAGTTGGTGCACAACCGCAGAGGCGCTACCTTTGTATGGTACTTGCCCCTCGATGCCTTCGGGCACCAGTTTGTCGCTGGCTGCATCCTTCTGAAAATAACGGTCGGCAGATCCGCGCGCCATGGCGCCCAAGGATCCCATGCCACGATAGGATTTGAACGAACGGCCTTGATAAAGAATGATCTCTCCTGGCGACTCGTCGGTGCCAGCGATCATGCTGCCCACCATGGCGCAACTTGCCCCAGCCGCGATGGCCTTAGCAAAATCGCCAGAGAATTTGATGCCGCCATCGGCGATGATCGGCACTTTGCCTGCTGCAGCGACGCAATCCATGATCGCCGTCAACTGCGGCACACCGACGCCAGCGACCATCCGCGTCGTACAGATAGAGCCCGGACCGATGCCGACCTTAATTCCGTCGGCCCCTGCACCGATTAGCGCCTTCGTCGCCTCGCCGGTGGCAACGTTGCCAGCAACGACTTGGACCTCGTTCGACAGCGCCTTGACCCGCTCAACAGCACGAGCAACCCCATCGGAATGCCCATGAGCGGTGTCGATCACAATCATATCGACGCCAGCCTCTATCAACGCCTGAGAGCGTTCAAAACCCGCATCCCCGACGCCGGTTGCAGCACCGACCCGCAAACGGCCTAATCCGTCCTTACAAGCCATCGGGTTCAGAACCGCCTGCTCGCTATCCTTCAAAGTCAGCAAGCCGGTCAGTTTACCTGCACCGTCGGTGATCAGCAATTTCTCGATCCGGCGGGCCTGCATCAGACTGCGGGCCTCTTCCAGATCTGCGGGTTCGCGCAGCACGGCAAGGTTGTCAGTGGTCATCATCACACTGACCGGCGTTTTTTCGTCGGTAGCAAAACGCATGTCGCGGTTCGTCACGATACCGACGACAAGACCGTTTTCGTTCACGACAGGAAAGCCGGTGACCCTGTAGCGCTCCATCAATATTCGGGCATCTGCCAGCGTCTGGGTCGGTGTCAGCGTCACAGGGTTATAGACAGTGCCAGAGATGAAGCGCTTCACCTGCCGGATCTCTCGGGCCTGCGCCTCGATATCAAGGTTTTTGTGCACGATCCCCATGCCACCGGCTTGCGCCATGGCGATGGCCATGCGTCCTTCGGTCACCGTGTCCATCGCGCTGGATAGCAGCGGAATGTTCATGGCTATACTTTGCGTCACATGGGTGCGGGTATCTGCCGTGCTGGGCAGGACAGCGCTTGCTGCGGGTACGAGCAATACGTCGTCAAAGGTCAATGCCTCGCGAATCTCCATCACGGTCTCTCCTGATGTGGTCACTTGGCACTGCGCTATTGCATGGAATGAACGGGGGCAAAAGGGCGAAACGCCCCTACCGCGCCGTCTGCCGTGCGCGGATCATGGCCACCCTGTGCGGCAACCAAGGATCGAGGTCGCTTGCGTCATAGCCGCGAACACCTCAAAAGGCACTATGGAACCAGGCCCCAACATTACGACGCCGCCACTGCGCCGATCGTTGCCGCGGTTGATCCTGCGGTTGGCGGTCATCGCTGTGCTTGTCTGGTCCGGGCTGGGACTGTTCGACTGGCTGCAAGGCCATCTGGCCGATCTAGAAGACGCCGCCCGCCAGCGCGCCATGACAACTATCGTGATCGTGGCAATCCTAGCCTACGCTGCGATCATCGCCATACCCTTCGTCCCCGGGATCGAGATCGCAATTGCACTTATGGTGATGGAGGGCCCAATCATGGCCCCTTTTGTATGGGTCGCAACTGTACTTGGGCTTGCGCTCGCCTATATCGTTGGCCGGCGGGTATCGCTGGACTGGCTGCATGGCATGTTCCGCGATCTGCATCTGCTGCGCGCCTGCGACATGATCTATCGTATCAAAACTGAAGCCCCTGAAAATCGTCTTTCCAAACTTTCGGACCGCCTGCCACGCTGGTTAGCTCCGCTGGCGACCCAGTACCGCTATCCTATGTTGGCGGTTCTACTAAATGTGCCCGGCAACGTGGCCCTTGGCGGCGGTGGAGGCATCCTTATGCTGGCCGGAATCAGCAGGTTTTTTTCCCCCGGCTGGACCATGCTGTGTGTGGCACTTGCGACCGCACCAGTTCCGTTGGCGGTGTGGTTTTTTGGCGCAGACATCCTGAAGTGACGTCTGTAGCACGCATCGTGCCGCAACCGCCCTTTCGCCTCTGCGTAAAATGACTAGTGTGCGGCCAAACGACCGAAAGCACCCTGCCCCATGATCGACCCCCTCGTGATTTTTACACCATCTGGCAAACGCGGGCACTTCCCCGTTGGCACACCGATCCTGACGGCCGCACGGCAGCTAGGCGTCGATCTGGATTCAGTCTGCGGCGGACGGGGCATCTGTTCCAAATGTCAGGTTTCGCCCTCGTTTGGTGAATTTCCAAAGCATGGCGTCACGGTCAGCACCAGCGCTCTAAGCCCATGGAACAGTGTCGAGCAACGCTATGATGATATTCGTGGCCTGCCAAAGGGCCGCCGCTTAGGCTGTCAGGCGACAGTACAGGGTGACATTGTCGTCGACGTGCCACCTGAAAGCCAAGTTCACCGACAGGTCGTTCGCAAGGCAGCCAGCGCGCGTGATATCATTATGGACCCGGCAACGAAGCTGTATTTCGTGACCGTCGTCGAACCGGACATGCACGAACCTTCTGGCGATCTAGAACGACTGGCCGATGCACTGCGCGAACAATGGCAGATTACAGATCTGAATGCCCCCCTACCCGTCCTGCGCAAGCTGCAGAAGGCCCTGCGCAAAGGCAACTGGGAAGTCACAGTAGCAATGCACCGTGGATCGCTCGACGATCGCCATCAGTTGCTGGATATCTGGCCCGGATTTCACGAAGGGCGTATCTACGGCCTCGCAATTGACCTCGGCTCTACCACGATCGCCGCCCACCTATGCGACCTGCGCAATGGAACCGTGCTCGCCTCTTCCGGTGTGATGAACCCGCAGATCCGATTTGGCGAAGATTTGATGTCGCGCGTTAGCTACGCGATGATGAATCCCGGCGGCGAGGTCGAGATGACCGCCGCTGTGCGCGAGGCGATCAACGCGTTAACGATTGAAATCGCGACAGAGGCCAAGATCGAGGCGGACCAAATCCTAGAGGCCGTCTTTGTCTGTAACCCCGTCATGCATCACTTACTGCTAGGGATCGACCCGGTCGAATTGGGTCAGGCGCCCTTCGCATTGGCGACCTCCGATGCGATGGCACTCGCCGCGCGCGAGATGGAACTCACAGCGATGAACGCCTGCGCTCAAATCTTTATCCTGCCTTGCATCGCAGGGCATGTCGGTGCTGACGCCGCCGCTGTGGCTTTATCAGAGGAACCTGGCAAATCAGAGGACCTCGTTCTCATTGTAGACGTTGGTACCAACGCCGAAATCCTGTTGGGCAATACCACCCGCGTTTTGGCTTGTTCGTCCCCCACTGGCCCGGCCTTTGAAGGTGCTCAAATCAGCTCCGGTCAACGTGCAGCCCCCGGTGCCATTGAGCGGGTAGAAATTGACCCCGCGACCAAAGAGCCGCGCTTTAAGGTGATCGGTAGCGACGTTTGGTCCACAGACCCGGACTTTGACACTGCCACCCAGATCACCGGCATTTGTGGTTCGGGCATTATCGAGGCCGTGGCAGAGATGCGCATGGCTGGCATTGTCGATGACAAGGGCCTCATCGGATCAGCAGAACAGACGGGTACGCTGCGCTGTGTAGAGACGGGCCGCACCCATTCATACGTCCTGCATGACGGGACGGCTCTCGGCGGGCCGCTGATTTCAGTCACGCAAGGCGACATTCGCGCGATCCAACTGGCTAAATCCGCGCTTTATGCGGGTGCACGTTTGCTGATGGACGAGATGGGCGTCGACCACGTCGACCGGATCACCCTAGCAGGTGCGTTCGGTGCGCACATCAGCCCGAAGCATGCAATGGTACTGGGCATGATCCCCGATGCGCCGCTGGACAAAGTTACCTCTGCTGGGAACGCTGCAGGCACGGGTGCGCGCATCGCGCTTTGCTCTGTCGACGCGCGGCGCGCCATCGCAAAGACTGTTCGGCAGATCACGAAGGTCGAGACGGCTATTGCGCCAAAGTTTCAGGACCACTTTGTCAATGCCAACGCGATCCCCCACGCGACAGATCCATTCCCGCATTTATTAAGCGTCGTCACTCTTCCACAGGTTAGCTTCAACCTAGGGGGAGGTGGAACCGTTGATGCAGATGGCAAACGCCGCAGACGCGCCCGTCCCCGCGACTAATTGCGGGCACCGGCCTGATTGCTGAGAATCATAAAAAACGAATTGAAATCATCGAAAATCGGGCCGGTGGGAATTGGCCTTTTTTCGATGTCAGGACGCATTCGAATACTAAAAATGCATTCTATTGCCGCCGTATTTTCCAGACATTCTTCGCAAAAACAAATGGTTAGCCATTCGATTGATTTCACTCAAAATCACGGCAAAACCTAGGCTTAGCCACCGATTAAGGGACCGAAGCGCTTCTGATCATATCATTGATCAGGAGCCTTCACATGACCGTCCGCCTCTCCAATATGCGCCGCTTGGCCCTCGCGGCCGCCGTCATCGTCACTTCATTTTCAGCACCCGCCAGAGCACAGCAGTCGCTCATCATAGGAAACGACCGCGGGGGGGTTAATGGGTCAAAGAGTCCAAGAAATTGAACGCTTAAAGCGTATTGGCCAGCGCGTCGAAATTCGCGGCAATATCTGCTATTCGTCCTGCACAATGTACCTGGGTGTGACCAGCGTTTGCGTTGATCCGCAAACGACTTTTGGATTCCATGGCCCCAGCCGCAGCGGGACGCCGCTACCTGCGGACCAGTTCGAGATCTGGTCCAAAATCATGGCAAAATACTATAATGCACCCCTGCAACAATGGTTCATGTCGCAAGGGCGCTATGTCATTAACGATCTATATCGAATGTCCGGTCGCCAGCTGATCCAGCTAGTGTTCGCCGCCTGACAGAAGATTCCCAGTGTCGGCTCGATGTGCGATATTCGTGGGATGAGACGCGATGACATCTGCCTTTACCTTGGCCCCGCCGACCGATCTGAGCTTCAAGCCCTGATCAGCAACCGCAACAC
>JAGXIQ010000162.1 GCA_024635625.1 Loktanella sp.
AAGGTGGCGGTGCCAGTCTCTGCAACCTTGTCCAATGTCAGGGTGCCAGCACCCGGCACAGCAGAGCCAAGGATCAGGCGATCATAGTGGCTGTAGATCAGTTTGATTTCGCCGTCGGCGAACAGGCCATCGACGTGGAAATGATCGCGCAGCTGATCGGTATCCAGCGTTTTAGCAGTGGCAGGATCAATGGCATAACGGGTCTGGGTATTCAGCATGTCGGGTCTTTCAGGTTAGAGAAAATCGTCACGCCGGGGCGTGAAGGTGTCGATCAGTGTGCAAGCCTCTTGGCAGGTGCAGCCGTGTTGGACGTAGCTGGCGATGATCGAGCTGTCGCCGGCGACAAGGTCGTAATCCTCGCCTGTCATGAGAGGTGGTCCTGGTTTCTCGACCAGCACCTGACGGGTGACACCGGGATCGGTGGGGACGACGAAAAAGGGCATGACACCTCATTAGTGAAACAGCGACGGCAGCCAAAGCGACAGCCCGGGAATGTAAGTGACTAGCATCAGGGTTGCGACGGCAGCACCGTAGAAAGGCCAAATGCTGCGCACGGCGGTCCAGATCGGGATACGGCCCACAGCGCAGCCGACGAATAGCACTGCACCGACAGGTGGAGTGCACAAACCGATGCCAAGGTTCAGGATCAGAATAACGCCAAAGTGGACGGGATCGACGCCGAACGCTGTGGCCACAGGCAGAAAGATCGGCGTCGTGATGACAATCAGCGGCGACATGTCCATGAAGGTGCCTAGCACCAGCAAGATCAGGTTTAGCAGCAGTAAGATCACGATGGGATTGTCGCTGACGCCTTGCATCGCCTCGATCATCATGACCGGAACTTTGGTGTAAGCCAACAGCCAGCCAAACGACGCGGCACAGCCGATGACAAGCAACACCATCGCGGTCGTGCGCACTGCAGCCATCGTCGCCTCTACGAAGTCGTGGAACGATAGGGTGCGATAGACAAAGAAGGTGACCAGCAGCGCATAGACCACGGCAATGTTTGACGATTCAGAAGCGGTAAAGATACCGGACCGCACACCACCAAAGATGATCGCAACAAGGATTAGGCCGGGGGCCGCAGACACGAAGAGTGTGCCGATCATCGCAAAGCCTTGGAACGGCTGAACGGGGTAACCTTTCTTCTTGGCAACCCACCATGCGGCGAACATCAGCGACAGCGCCAGTAGAAACCCGGGAACAATACCGGCCGTGAATAGGTCTGCGATGGAAATTCGCCCGCCCGCACTGATCGAATAGATGATCATGTTATGGGAGGGCGGCAGCAGCAGCGCGATGATAGAACTAACAACCGTAATGTTGACAGCGTAATCAACGTCATAGCCGCGTTCCTTCATCTGGGGCACCATCAAACCGCCCACGGCGCTTGCGTCCGCCGCAGCCGACCCGGACACGCCGCCGAACATCACCGAAGACAGGACGTTGACCTGTCCCAGCCCGCCGCGAAAGTGGCCCACAAAGGCCCCCGCGAGTGCCACCAACCTGCGGGCGATGTCGCCTCGGACCATCAGGTCCCCCGCAAAGATAAAGAACGGAATCGCCATCAGCGCAAAGACCGAAACCCCGGAATTTAGACGTTGGAACACCACGACAGGCGGCAGGCCCAGATAGGCGACGGTGGCAAAGCTAGACACACCAAGGCAGAAAGCAACAGGCGTTCCGATCAATAGCAGCACCACGAAGGTGCCAAACAGGACGTAAAGTTCCACTTATGCAGCCTCTTCTGTATCTTCGCCGAACCGGGCGGTGGGCAGTCCCGCGGCACGCCGCGCGATACGTTCGATGGAAAATAGGACAACGAGGATGCCGCCGATCACGAGGGGGATAAAGCTCCATGCATCGGAGATCCCTAGCGACGGCATAATGTTGTTTGCGGCTTTGGCGGCCAGCGACCAGCCGAACCAGACCATGCCCGCGCCAAAGGCTGCAACGGCGATGTCGGATATGGAATACAACACCATCTTGCCTTGATGCGGAATCAGATACAGCAGCACGTCGAACGACAGGTGATACCCTTCACGGATGCCGACAGCGGCCCCCAGAAAGATGAACCACCCCATGATCATGACCGACGCGGGTTCGGTCCAAATGATGCTGTCGTTCAGTACATAGCGCCAAAAGACTTGCGCCGCTATGAAAGCGGTCATTAGCACTAATCCGATCCCCGCCATCCACAAGGCCAAGCGCGCCATGGCGCCCGTCAGCAGCGCCATCCGCAACATGAAGCTTTTCAAACGCGGGTCCCCCCAAAAACGTTAACCCCCGCCCGGACAATTCCGGGCAGGGTCGTCGCGGTTATTCAGTGGCCTGAATGTCCGCAACCATCTGCTTAAGATTTTCGGATGTGACATATTTTTCATACACCGGGATCATCGCGTCGATGAACGGCTGCTTGTCGATATCTGTGATGATTTCAGCACCAGCGGCGCGGACCTTTTCCTCGGATTCTTTCTCACTAGCTGCCCAAAGTTCACGCATTACGGGCACGACGTCCTTGGCGGCCTGACGCACGATGTCCTGATCTTCCGCGCTTAGCTTTTCAAAGCTGGACTTCGCCATGATTAGCACTTCTGGGACGATCAGGTGTTCGTCCATCGTGTAATATTTGGCGACCTCGAAGTGGCCAGAGCTGTCGTAGGACGGCCAGTTGTTTTCGGCTCCATCGATGACGCCGGTCTGGATGCTGGAATATACTTCGCCATAAGGCATGGGGGTCGCGTTGGCGCCTAATGCGTCGACCATATCCACGAACATGTCGGATTGCATGACACGAAACTTCATGCCCGCCATGTCAGACATGCTTTGGATCGGCTTTTCAGAGTTATAGAAGCTGCGTGAACCGCCGTCGAAAAACGCGAGGCCCACCAGATCGTGGTCTGAGAATGCATCAAGGATCTGCTGGCCAACAGGACCGTCCATTACCTTGTGCATGTGATCGACCGACCGGAAGATGTAGGGCAGCGATGGGACTTGCGTCTCTTCGATGATATTGTTGAATGGCCCAAGCGAGACGCGGTTCATGTCTATCACGCCGAACTGCGTCTGCTCGATGGTGTCTTTTTCCTCGCCCAGCTGGGCCGAAGCGAAGACTTCGATGCACAAACGGCCGTCGGTGCGCTCTTCCAACAGTTTGCCCATTTCCTGCACAGCGACCACGGTGGGATAGCCTTCAGGATGGGTGTCGGACGACCGCAAGATCGTTTCGCAGGCCGTCGCGGCGGATGCCATGGCGACGCTGCTCAGCAGTGCGGTGATCAAAGTGTTGCGTAGTTTCAAAGTCTTTCCTCCCCAGAAAAGTGGCTGTTCAAAGCCGGTAGGCTTGCTTGGCAAGCCGGTAAGCGAGGTCATGGGCGACCTCTGGTGCCTCGTCCAAGTCCAACCGCCCAGAGGCGACCAGCGTGGCAAGGAATGCACAGTCGACGCGGCGGGCGACATCGTGGCGCGCCGGGATCGAACAGAACGCGCGGGTGTCGTCGTTGAACCCCACGGTGTTGTAAAAACCAGCGGTTTCCGTCGCCATCTGACGGAACCGCAACATGCCTTCGGGGCTGTCGTGGAACCACCACGGCGGACCAAGGCGCAGGCAAGGATAGACGCCCGCCAAGGGGGCCAGTTCGCGGGCGTAGGATGTCTCGTCCAGCGTGAACAGTATGATGGTCAGATCGTCACGGTGGCCCACCGCATCCAGCAACGGTTTCAGCGCGTGGACGAAATCAGTGCGGGTTGGGATGTCATAACCCTTGTCCCGGCCAAAGCGAGCAGCAACGCTGTCCGAATGGTTGCGGAATGCGCCAGGGTGGATTTGCATGACCAACCCGTCATCCAGCGACATCCGCGCCATTTCTGTCAACATGTGACCGCGAAAGGCGTCCGCCTCGTCGTCGGTACAGGTGCCATGCAAGGCTTTGTCGAACAATTTGGCGGCGACGTCCTGCGGAAGATCCTCTGTCCGGGCGGATGGATGGCCGTGGTCGCTGGATGTCGCGCCGAAGGATTTGAAGTAATTGCGCCGATTGCGATGGGCGGCCAGATACCCGGTCCAAGTGGTCGTATCCTCGTCTGCCAACTCACCCATCCGGGCGACGTTGTCGACGAAGCCTGCGAAATCGGGATCGATGACGGCGTCCGGACGATAAGCCGTGACAACCTTACCCTGCCAGTCGCTGTCACGGATCATCCGGTGCCAATTCAGATCGTCGATGGCGGATTCAGTGGTTGAAATCGCCTCAATCCGGAACCGCTCGAACAGGGCTCGTGGGCGAAAGGCATCGGTTTTCAGCGCGTCGTCAATTTGATCATAGATAGCATCGGCATTGGTAGCGGACAGACGGTCCGTGACGCCGAACACGTCCTGAAACGCGTGGTCCAGCCAAAGCCGTGACGGCGTGCCCCGGAACAGGTGATAATGCTGGGCGAAAACTCGCCAGATGGCGCGGGGATCAGCATCGGTCTTGAGACCATCGGCACGCGGAATGCCGAGTGATTCAAGAGATACACCTTGGGAATGCAACATCCGAAAAACGTAATGATCAGGTGTCACGAACAGGCTGGACGGATCTTCGAACGCTTTATTTTCGGCAAACCAGCGCGGGTCCGTGTGCCCATGGGGACTGATGATCGGCAGATCGCGGACGCCCTCGTATAGGTCGCGCGCCAAAGCCCGCAGACCGGGATCCGTCCCTAACAAACGATCATCATCCAATATGGTCATGCCGTGCCGTCCTCCCGTGCGGCGATTCCCGCCGCCACATCACCACGTTATCGTCTAGAGAACTAATATGCTAGTTTTTAGTTTGTCAATTTCTATTATTGGTTTATGACTGTCGGCAAGCAACGGGAGGTGTCCTATGAAAACGCTACGTGATCCAGAGGCCCGGGTGCGTGATTTGCCGATGCTGGACGATCCGCCACGTCCATCTGTTGCCGATAAGGTTTTTGTGGCGTTACAGCATCATATCCTGACACTCGCCCTGCCTCCCGGCAGCAAGATGTCAGAGGTCGAGGTCGCGGATCAGATGGGTGTGTCGCGCCAGCCCGTGCGTGACGCGTTCTATCGCTTATCCAAGCTTGGGTTTCTAAACATGCGGCCCCAGCGCGCCACGACCGTCAGTTTGATTTCAGAAGAAGCGGTCATGCGCGCCAAATTCATTCGCACGGCGATGGAAATGGAAACCTGCCGCACTGCCGCCACGACCCTTGGCCCCGACGACATCGCAGCCTTGCAGGATTTGCTGGATGCGCAAGCGGATGCCATCGCGCGACAGGCCAAAGAAGAGTTTCATACGCTCGACGATGCGTTTCATCGCACGATCTGCGAACGCGCGGGGTTGTCCTATGTCTGGGACCTGATCCACGAAAGCAAGGCGCACATGGACCGCGTGCGGATGCTGACGTTGAACTCTCAATCCCAGCACCTGGCCTATACGGAACACATTGCGCTACATCAGGCGATTGGGCAGCGCGATGGCGACGCAGCGGCACAAATTGTTCGCACCCACTTGTCGCGCATCCAGTCGCTGATCCACCAGATGCAGGCCGAAAATCACAGTTGGTTTACGGAAGACGCCCCGTGACCGACCGCGTCGTATGCATCGGGGAATGCATGGTCGAAATGGCACCGCAAACCGCACCCGGCGATTACCGGATGGGATATGCGGGCGATACGTTGAACACGGCATGGTATCTACGCCAACTTTTGCCGGTGACGGATGATGTCGATTATCTGACGGCGGTTGGACAGGATGCTGTGTCCGACGGGATGATCCGGTTTCTGACCGACGCGGGGATTGGGACCACCCACGTGATGCGACGGTCAGACCGGACAGTGGGTCTGTATTTGATTCAATTGGCGCAGGGCGAACGCAGCTTCAGCTATTGGCGGGGGCAAAGTGCCGCCCGCACCTTAGCGCAGGACGCCAAGGCCTTGGATGCCGCCTTGTCGGGGGCTGCCATGGCGTATTTCTCTGGTATCACCATGGCGATTCTGGCGTCCGACGACCGGGCCCG
The DNA here is from genome assembly GCA_024635625.1 of Loktanella sp. Classification (GTDB taxonomy): domain Bacteria; phylum Pseudomonadota; class Alphaproteobacteria; order Rhodobacterales; family Rhodobacteraceae; genus Loktanella. Next base: position 6,031 of record JAGXIQ010000162.1, read on the forward strand.
TCTGCTGGACAGATTGGCGGCGTTTCGCGCGGGTGGCGGTCAGGTTGTGTTCGACCCCAACCTGCGGCCCCGACTGTGGGATGCCACCGACACTATGTTGCAGGTTATCATTCAGGCCGCTGCCGTCAGCGACACTGTCCTGCCGTCCTTCGATGACGAAGCGGCATGGTTCGGTGACGTGGACCCACTAGCCACCGCCGCACGCTATGTCGCCGCTGGCGCGACCGAGGTCGTTGTCAAGAATGGCGCAGGTCCGATGCTGGTGCAGTGCCACGGCGATGTGACGCACGTGACCCCTGCCCCCGTGAGCAACGTCGTGGACACGACGGCGGCAGGCGACAGTTTCAACGCGGGATATCTAGCCGCGCGGTCCGGCGGGACGTCGGTTGCAGCCGCGCTGGATGAAGCGGCGCAAGTGGCCGCACAGGTGATCCGCGCACGCGGTGCGTTGATGTCGTTAGACAGGAAAGCATTGCGGATTAGCCGCTCGCTGATAGGTGCTTCGGCTTAGGTTTGCAGGGGCACCTGATGAGCGTTGTCAGCATCGACGCAACGCCCCCCTATCAGCCATCGTCGCATCAGCATGCACCTTGCCGCGGTGTTGTCACGTTAACGGGCCTGATGTTGTTGGTTCATTAATCTGGGCGTAGGCGGCGTCGATGCAGACTGAACTGATGCCTCCATCCAACGGCATCGATTGTGCCAAAGTGGTCTCATATTATGTGGCGCGCCAGCACCCGCCGCACCGACGGGGTGGCGCGGCTGCCCATCGTCGAAATGGGCGGGCATGTCACACACGAGGCGGTGTTCAGCCTGAAAGAAACGCAAAACCCGATCATAGAGGCGTTTTTCAGCGCGGCGAAGGCGTTCGACTTGCACGCACGCTCGCAATGACGCGCACGCCATCTTGTTTCACCTTGCGCTTTGCTACTTCTGATAGAGCATCAACCGCTAGTCCCTCGTCAAAATAAAGTGGGTGGTGGTCGATCCTGGGGAACCGACCTGACCAGACTCGGCGACAAGCACGGCACTCCCGAAAAGATCGAGCTGAACCACCACAAGGTAGAAGCAGCGGTCGATCCCCTCGGGGTCTGGTCGCCGAAACCGCCGAATGGTCGGAAACATCTTGGTCTGCTGCGGGTCGGTCACTGTGACGAGCTTCACTTGGCGCTGTCATTCAGGAACCGTTCGTATCGCTGTGTGGTAATCTGCATTTCCTGAAACACCCTGACGCGCTCGGCATCGAGGCAGGCGGTATAGAGGGATGCGTCCCGAAAATACTGGTTGAACTCGTCTTTAAACTCTTCGCGAAAATCGTGCGCCAGCTCCGGTGTCGTTGGCGTCGGCGCGATCGGTGGATCACACCATTCAGCAGACGCCAAAGCAGGGCTGACCACGGCCAGCGTAGCAAGGATCAGTAGCGGTTTCATCGGTCGATGGTCCCTGCCC